>JBAQGP010000029.1:0-1722 GCA_049287845.1 Solirubrobacteraceae bacterium
ACCTTGCGCTGCTCCAGGTAGACGTCGTTGGGCCACTTGAGCTGCGCCTCCGGACCAATGGCCTCCGCGGTCGCCACCCCCGCGAGCAGCGACACCAGGGGCGGCGGGTCGCGGACCACCACCGAGCACAGCAGTGACTGTCCCGCCGGCGCCGTCCACGTGCGGCCTTGGCGCCCGCGGCCGGCGCTCTGCTCGGCAGCGGTGACGAGCGTCCCGTGGGGGGCTCCCGCGGCCGCCAGCTCGCGGGCGCGCGTGTTGGTCGAGTCGGTGAGGCGGAGGTGGAGCCGGGGCGTGCCGAACGCTGCCGTCGCGCTCATCCGGGACGGATGCGGAGCTCGTCGTCCACCGCCAGGCCCAGGCGCCTGGCGGCGTCCCCGTGGTTGACGGCGACGGCCAAGCGGCGCTGCGCGTCCTCGTAGAGCAACAGCCCGTCGGGAACGGCATCGGCGAACGTTCGCACGTAGTGGACGGGATGGGCGCTGCCGTCACCGGGCTCGATCGTGGCGGCGCGGCCGAGTCTCAGGCCCGACTGCGCCAGGTCCTCGTGGCCTACGTTGAGCTGGAGATTGCCGAAGCGGTCCACGTAGCGCACGTGGGCCGCCACCGCCCCGTCGCGGACCTGCGGCGCCGGGAGGTTGAGCACGACGAGGTCCGCCGCATCGATGGGGGAACCGGCATCGGCCAGCGTCGCACCGCCGGCGAGCGCGGCCGCGACCGGCGCGAAGATGTCGCGCCCGTGGAACGTCGCCGACACCGGGCGCAGGCGGAACGAGCTCTGGGCGATGTCGACCACCTCGAGGATCCCCCCGGCCGTCTGGGCGGCCACGGTGAGCAGGCCATTGTCCGGGCCCACGAACCGACGGCCATCTCCGGTCCGGAAGGCCACGGCCCGTCGCTGCGCGCCGACATCGGGGTCCACGACGGCCAGGTGAACGCCCATGGGCATGTACGCCATCGCCTCGGCGAGCACGATCGCTCCGGAACGGACGTCGTGACGCGCGATCCCATGGGTGAGGTCGATGACTCGGGCCTCAGGGCACGCGATGGCGATGACCCCGTGGCAGATGCCGACGAAGTCGTCAGCCAGCCCGTAATCGGACAGGAAGGTGATCACCGGAGACTGCTGTTGCGTGCTGGGCATCTGACGTCTACTCCCCGCCGGGGACAGGGCGGGTCTGAGTCACATCATCCACGATCGCGTCGACCAGCCCATCGATGTCGTGGCGCGAGGCCTCGACATCGGGCTCGCGCCCGTGCTCGCGCAGCGTCTGGCTCGTCACCGGCCCGATGCTGACCAGACGCGCGCGCTCGGGCAGCGCGCCGCCCAGCGAGGCAAAGAGAAAGCGCACCGTGGAGGACGAGGTGAAGGTCACGTAGTCGGCCTGCATCACCGCCTCGCGCGGGCCGTCGGACATCGGCTCGGCCACCGTTTCATACAGCTCGAGCACATCGACCTCAGCGCCGCGGTCCCGTAGGGCGTCGGGGAGCACGTCGCGGGCCTGAGCGGCACGCGCGATCAGCGCGCGGGACACCGGGACACCGGCCAGCGCCTCGACCAGCCCCTCGGCGACGAACCGCTCGGGCACGACATCGGCGATGAGGCCGTGGTCGCGCAGCGCCCGAGCTGTGCCGGGCCCGATCGCCGCGATGCGAGCGCCGCCGAAGGCACGGCCGTCGCGCCCGGCACGGTACAGGCGGTCAAACAGCCGCGTCACCCCGTTG
>JBAQGP010000030.1:0-2930 GCA_049287845.1 Solirubrobacteraceae bacterium
GGGCGACGACACCCGCGGGTACCACCCCGTCGGGCGGCAGCTCGCCCGGTACCCAGACCAGCGGGGGCGGTGGGACCGGCGGCGGAGGCGCCGGCGGGGGTGGAGGCGGAGGCGGTCAGACCGGCACCTCAGGCGGCGCCGGTCTCGATTCATCGTTCTGCCTTCAGAACCCCGCCACCTGCTGACGCGAGTGCGGCGCGGCCCCTCGGCCCTCACCCGGACTACTTCGTCGAGGTCGGGCCGCCGACGTAGGTCTTGGGATAAGGCTGGTTGACGACCTCGGTCGCCGAGTACTGGACCCGCGTGCCCGTGTAGTTGCACAGGTACTGCTGGCTCGCGCCGACGGTCGTCTGGGCGGTCTGCCCGCCGGCGGCGTGGGTGCAGTTGGCCTGGCGGCTCTGGCGGTAGGAGTACTTGTTGGCCGTGAGGTTGTAGGTCAGCACCGGCGCCCACGTCAGCACGGTGAGCCCGATGACCTCGCCCTTCTTGACCGGCAGGGCCGTCATGGTGGTGAAGGTCGGCGGCAGCGACAGAGGCTCCTGGAGCACCGACCCCAGGAACGGCAGCACGTGGAAGGTGGCGCTCTGGGCGGCCACGGTGTACTTGTTCTTGGGGCCTGGCTTGAGCACGCTGAGGACGAGCTGAGGCGGTCCGCCCCACTGGCCGTCGAGGTTCTTCAAGAGGCTCAGCTCGGTCTTGGCATCCGATGTGAGCTTTGACAACCCGACGGTGAAGGCGACGATCCACCCGTCCTTGGTGACCTTGGTCGGATTGAGCAGGCCGTTGGTCTCAGTCTGGAGAGCGGTCGTGCGCGTGAGGACGATGACGCAGTTCGATAGCGACACCCCGGTCGGGCACGCGGGCGGCGTGACCGGCGAGCTGGACGTCTGGCCGAGCTCCACGATCTGGGCGGATGCGACGCCGGGCGCGATGAGGCCGAGGGCGCTCAGGCCGGCTGCGAGTGCGAGCAAGATGCGTTTCATGTTCCTCAGTGAACACCAACAGCGGGCATCAGTTGCGCCTTGACGGGAAGCCTGCAACGCGCCATGACGGCCTCTGACCGCGGATCCAGAGGCCTCACACGGCCCGCTTATGCCGGACCGAGGAGAGCTAGATCTTGGTGACGTTCACCGCTTTGGGGCCCTTGGGACCGGCCTCCTCCTCATAGGAGACCTTGGATCCCTCGGGCAGCGAGCGGTAGCCATCGCCGTTGATGCCGCTGAAATGCACGAACAGATCGCGACCCCCGTCATCGGGCGTGATGAACCCGAAGCCCTTGTCGTCGCTGAACCACTTCACGGTACCCGATGCCATGATAAATCCCTTCGTTTTCCCCGTAGTGCAGGCGAAAGCCTGAGCAGATCGCCGGAAACGTACCAGGGTCCGTCAATCAGCGGTAGGTATTTTCTGTACTCACCGGCCGTGGAACGTCGCGCGCCCCGGGCCTTGGTCTTAGAAATGAGCGCACCGCTCGCGGGTGACCGACACCGTCCCGCCGGCCCGAGCCACCCCGGCGGTGCTCATCGCAGCTGCTGCGCAGCGGCTGCGATCTCGTCGGGATCGCCCGGCGACGGCGTCCACGGCAGTCGCAGGGGGTCGCCCGCGTAGCGGGGGATCACGTGGATGTGGAAATGGAAGACCGTTTGCCAGGCGGCCGACCCGCATGAGTTGAGCAGGTTGACACCGTCGGCGCCGAAGCGCTCGGTGCAGGTGCGGGCCAGTCGCTGGGCCGCGGCCACGGTGGCCGCGAGGTCCTCGGCATCGATCTCCAGCAGGTTGGCCGCATGCCGGCGGGGGATCACGAGGGCGTGCCCGCGGGTGGCGGGGTTGATGTCCATGAAGGCCACGGTCCGCTCGTCCTCGTCCACGCGCTGGGACGGAATCTCACCGGCGACGATCTGGCAGAACAGGCAGTCGGGGTCTCGGTCGCTCATGGCCGCCAGCTTAGCCTCCGGGCGCCGACCCCGTAGGGGCGTCTCAGTCGCTGGGGCCGGACGCGATCAGCTCGCGGGCGCGTGCGATCGCCTCCTCGCGCGTCGCCACCTCACCGCTGAAGCTGGCCGCTTCCAGCTCGGCCAGCAGGTCGCCCACCACGGGACCCGGCTCGATGCCGAGTGCCCGCGCGAGCTCGTCGCCGCGCACCGGCGGCCGGGGCGGGTCCGCGACCCATGCGAGCCCCTCGGCCAGCATCTGGCGCGCCAGCTTTAGATGGGTGGCGATCGCCCGCTCGGCGTTGTCGCCGCGCGTGGCCAGCCGGTCGGCGACACTCAGCACGGTGACGTCGACGGCGACCGGCGCCGTGGCGTGCAGGTAGTCGTAGACAGCGCGGCGACTCAGCGGCATCTCGTGGACGAGGAAGCCGAGTCGCAGGTGATGGCGGGTGAGCGCGGCGATGTGCGCGCGCAGGCGCTCGGAGGCCCGCAAGCGACCCAGGATCTCGGTGGCCAGCCGGGCGCCGGACTCATCGTGGTCCATGAACGTGACCCGCCCCTGCGGCGTGACCGCGCGCGTTCGTGGCTTGGCGATGTCGTGCAACAGGGCCCCGAAGCGCAGGGCCTGGCCCCGGGTGAGGTCGTTGGCCAGCGGCTCGGCGAGAAACCGCGTGAGCGCCGGCGCGACGTCGCCGGCCAGCCGCTCGGGCTCACGTTCGAGGGCGAGCACCTCCGCCAGCACCGAACGGGTGTGCTCAGAGACGTCGAGGTGGTGAAAGCGGCTCTGCTGCACCCCGCGCAGTGCCGCCAGCTCGGGCAGCACCGCGTCGGTCACCCCGATCGCGTCCATGAGCTCGAGGCCGGTCAGGACGGCCGGAGCACACACCACGCGCCGCAGCTCGGCGAACACCCGCTCGCTCGCGACCCCGGCCAAGGCCGGCGCGGCAGCCCGGGCGAGCCCCTGGGTCGCGGCCTCCACTTCGAAGCCCAGCTCGCAGG
>JBAQGP010000031.1:0-1605 GCA_049287845.1 Solirubrobacteraceae bacterium
GGGCCGAAGCCGGTTAGGCGGCCGCCCCGCGCCCCGGCCATAGCCCGCGCGCCTGGCCTTGGATGGCCACCTCCTCCGCGGATTGGCGTGGGCCGCGTGCGCGGTTAGCGCAGGGTTATGCGAGGCCCGTTTGCGGTCCCAGGATGAGAGCTCACTTAGCCCCGTGGCGTTCGTTTACCGACCGCTAAGGAACGGCGCCGAATCTCGGTCCGCTCGCGTCAGAGGGGCGCTATGGACGGCGAGCGGGAGAGGCGCCGGCTGCGGCCGGCCACAGACGACCGACCACGCACGAAAGGACGCCATGCGCGAAGCCAGCCACCCCCGCCTGCGAGCCGCCCTGCCGCTCGCGGTCAAGGTCCCGCAGATCACCCTCATCTTCTGGGTCCTCAAGCTCCTCACCACCGGCATGGGGGAGGCGATGTCTGACTTCATGGGCCAGCAGAGCGTTCCCATCGCGGGCGCGGTGGGGGTCTTCGGGCTGGCCTTCGCCCTCTGGCTCCAGTTCCGCGCCCCGGAGTACCGCGCGACCGTCTACTGGTTTGCGGTGATGATGGTCGCGGTGTTCGGCACGATGGCCGCCGATGGCATCCGCGACGGCGCGCGCATCCCCTACACGGTGACCACCCCCCTGTTCGCGAGCATCGTCGCCGCGATCTTCTTCGTCTGGTACCGGACCGAGGGCACGCTGTCGATCCACTCGATCAACACCCGCCGCCGCGAGGCCTTCTACTGGAGCGCCGTGCTCGCCACGTTCGCGCTGGGGACCGCGGCTGGAGACCTCACCGCGTACTCGCTCAAGCTGGGCTTCTGGGAGTCCGCGGTGCTGTTCGCGGCCGTCTTCGCCATCCCGGCCATCGGGTGGTGGCGCTTCCAGCTGAACCCGGTGATCGCCTTCTGGGCCGCGTACATCGTCACCCGGCCGCTGGGCGCATCGTTCGCCGACGGCTTCTCCACGCCGACCAACGGCGGTCTGAATCTCGGCGATCCGCTGGTCAGCCTGGTCGAGTTCGCGGTGTTCATCGCGCTCGTCGCCTGGGTGACGATCAGCCGGCGCGACGTGCAGCCCCACGCGCACACCGAGGCGCACCCCCACGGGAACCCTGCCCCCTCGCGGCTCGCCGCCGAGCTGGAGTAGTCGTGATCGGCCCATCCACCCGTCACACTGGGTGGATGGAGCGCTCGTCCGATGAGGTGATTGCGGACTGGATGCACCGCCGGGTGGCTCCAGTCACCCGGTGGGTCGATCGTCATCCGGTGGCGCTCGACGTGCTCTCGGCGGTGGCGCTCGCGCTCGTGAGCTTCGCCGGGATCGCAATCCAGGGACGGCTGCGGCACCCCGACGTTGTCATTTTCTGCTTCGCGCTGCCTGCGCCGCTGCTGCTGCGCCATCGCGGCCCGCGCCTGTCGTTAGGGCTGATCGCCTTGGTCGCGCTCGCACAGTGGCTCACCTCCACGCCGCAGCTCTCCGACGGCGCGGTGCTGATCTCGATGTTCTGGCTGATGCTCGACGGCGAGCTGACCGAGATGGCGATCGCGGCGGCGATCATCGAAGCCGGCGCGGTGATGGCGGCGCTGCGGTGGTCGCCCGACCAGCCGGCCAAGGTG
>JBAQGP010000032.1:0-5276 GCA_049287845.1 Solirubrobacteraceae bacterium
ACCCCGGATCGCGGTCGCTTGAGCGCGATCGCCAAGGGCGCCCGCCGGGCCCGCAGCCGCTTCGGCGCTCGCTTGGAGCCGTTCTTCCACGTACGCGCCGTGCTGCACGAGGGACGCAGCGAACTGCTCACCGTCACCGGGGTGGACACGGTCGCCGCCCACGGCCGGTTGCGCGATCACGCCTCCACGCTCGACGCGGCGGCCCGGGCCTGCGATGCCGTGACGCGGTTGTTCGAGACCGCCGATCCGCATCCCGAGGTCTTCCGGCTGCTGGCCAACGAGCTGGGCGTGCTGGAATCCGATCCGGCGCAGGCACGGCCCGGCAACGGGCTGGCCTTCCGGCTCAAGCTCCTGCTGGCGGCGGGCCTCGTGCCCCAGCTTGCCGCCTGCGCGGTGTGCGGCGAGACCGAACACCTCAGCGGGTTCTCCGGCGCTGCCGGCGGCGTCGTCTGCACCGCGTGCGAGGCCGGCGCATTTGCGCTCTCCGAGGACGCGTACGGCTTTTTGGTCAGCGCACTGGGGTCTCCGCTGGCCCAGGCGCCCGACGGCTCCGAGCTCACCCTGCGTCAGGTGGAGCGGGCGATCGGGGAGACCGCCGAGCATCATGCCCACGTGCGCTTGCGCCCGCTGTTGGCCGCCTGATCGTTTCCGGGCCGAATCGTCCCGTCCGCCCGGCATCGCCCACGGCACTGTCAGAATCGGTGTGTGAGCGAGCAGACGATGACCCCGGGATACGAACACCCGACCGGGCCGGTGGCTGACCGGTTCGCCGAGCGCGTCCGCGCGCGCGAGCAGGCGGAACTCTCCCCGCTGGCCACACCCTCCTACCCGGCCCCGCGGCGCCACCCCGAGGCCGACTGCGGCCTGCGCACGCCGTTTCAGCGCGACCGCGACCGGATCGTCCATTGCAAGGCGTTTCGCCGGCTCAAGGACAAGACCCAGGTGTTCGTGGCGCCCACCGGCGACCACTACCGCACGCGGCTGACCCACACACTCGAGGTGACCCAGATCTCGCGCACGGTCGCTCGCGCTCTGGCGCTCAACGAGGACCTGTGCGAGGCCGTCGGGCTCGGACACGACCTCGGCCACCCGCCGTTCGGCCACGTGGGCGAGGATGCTCTGGACCGCTGCCTGCGCGAGCGCTTCGGCGCCGGCTTTCGCCACTACGAGCACTCCCTGCGCGTCGTCGACACGCTTGAGCGCGACGGGCACGGGCTCAACCTCACCGAACCCGTCCGCGACGGGATCGTCAGCCACTCGGGGCGCTCGGCTGCGCCGGCGACGCTGGAGGGCAAGATCGTGCGCCTCATCGATCGCGTCGCCTACATCAACCACGACATCGACGACGCGGTGCGCGCCGGGGTCCTGTCCACGAGGGACCTGCCCGCCGGCCCGATCGCGATCCTGGGGGAGACCGGTGAACGGCGGATCGATCAGCTCGTGCATGACCTCGTCGAGCACTCCGAGGCCGTGGGCGACATCGTCCAGGGCGCGGTCATCGGCGAAGCGATGTCCGACCTACGCGACTTCATGTTCGAGCGCGTCTACCTGGGCTCGGTGGCCACCCGCGAGCACGTCAAGATCAACCGGGTGATCGACGTGCTCTTTGCCCACTACTGCGACCACCCGGAGGACATCCCGGCCTCGATCCCCGACGGGCCGGTGTCCGCGCGCGTCACCGACTACATGGCCGGGATGACCGATCGCTTCTGCATCCGGGCGTTCGAGCAGCTCAGCGTCCCGGACTCCTTCGCCCAGTGAGCCGTTACACCGCCGACTCGCGTGACCGGGTCTTCGCGGCGGTCGACATGCTGGCGCTGATCTCGGCCCGCACCGAGCTGCGCCGCGCCGGGGTCAACAGCTACTTCGGGATCTGCCCCTTCCACGACGAGCGCACCGGGTCCTTCCACGTCCGTCCCGACGAGAAGCACTACCACTGCTTCGGCTGCCAGGAGTCCGGCGACCCCTTTGACTTCGTCATGCAGACCGAGGGCCTTGATTTCAAGGCCGCGATGGAGACGCTGGCTGACCGCTTCGGCGTGGCGCTCGAGACTGAGGACGAGGACCCCGGCGCCGCGGCGCGCCGCCAGCGGCGCGAGCGCCTGCACTCGCTGCTGGACCGGGTGAGCACCTACTACGCCCGCTATCTGTGGGAGGCCGCCGAGGCCGAGCCGGCGCGGTCCTACCTGCTGGGCCGCGGCCTGCACGAGGAGACGCTCAAGGAGTTCCGGGTGGGCTATGCCCCCAGCGCCTGGGACCGCGTCCTGCTCGCGTCCCGCCGGGCCGGCTACTCCGACGAGGAGCTGCTGGCCACCGGCCTGGCCCAGCGCTCCCGCAACCGTCCCGGCAGCGTCTATGACCGCTTCCGCGAGCGGATCATGTTCCCGGCGGTGGATACCCGCGGCCGGGTGCACGGCTTCGGCGCCCGGCGCATGCGCGAAAACCAGGGCGGCGCGAAGTACCTCAACACCTCCGAGGGCGAGCTCTACCACAAGCGCGAGGTGCTGTTCGGCATCGACCTGGCGCGGGCGCCCGCCGCCAAGGCCGGGCGCATGATCCTCGTCGAGGGCTACACCGACGTGCTGGCCCTGCACCAGGCCGGTATCCGCAATGCCGTGGGAATCATGGGCACGTCGCTCACCGACGAGCAGATCGGCGAGCTCGAGCGCGTCGTCAAGGTGCTGGAGCTGTGCCTGGACGCCGACTCCGCGGGCCAGGACGCGATGCTGCGCGCGTCGCGTGCGGTCGCCGGCCGTGATCTGGAGCTGCGCGTGGTCCCGCTGCCCGAGGGGACCGATCCTGCCGATCTGATCGAGCGCGAGGGGGCCGAGGCGCTACGCTCGCTGGTGGCCAGCTCGACTCCCTTCGTCGTCTTCAACGTGGGGCGCATTCTGGGGCGTGCCGACACCCGCAGCGCCGAGGGGCGCGACCGGGCGCTGTCGGAGCTGCGACCGGTGTTCAACGACCTCGGCGCCAGCGTCCTGCGCGACGAGTTGGTGCGCCGTGTCGCGGGGCGGCTGGAGCTGACCGAGGGCCGTCTGGCGACGCTGCTGACCAGCGGTGGCTCGGCCGGGGGAGTGGTGCGCTCAGGCCGTCCCGGCAACGGCTCGGGGCCGGCCGGGGTGACGAGGCCCGAGGTGGCCAGTGGACCGGGGCATGCGGTGCGCGGCGAGCGCCTCTTCCTCGCGCTGTGCCTCGCCGTGCCCGACGTGGGCGCCAGGATCCTGGCCGACCTCGACGTCGACGAGATCCTCACCAGCACTCCGTTGCGCCGTGCCGCGCACCACCTGGCCGGCCACCTCCACGCCCCGCTGGCCGAGCTGCCCGACGACGACGAGGAGTTCGCCCGGACGATCAGCGGCCTCGTCGAGCTCGCGGGCCGCGTGCCCGACCCCAGCGCCGACCGTCTGGAGCACGCGCGGCTCATCCTCGACCTCGAACGCCTGGACCGGGCCATCATCCGCGCCCGGGCCCAGGGCGTGGGGACGAGCGCGCTCGCCCACCAGCGCGAGGTGGTCCGCGACGCGATGCGCGAGGCCGTGGCTCGGTTGGAGAAGACCCTCTGAGCGCGCGGAGAGGCACCTGTGCCGCTAAAGATCCGCGCCGCGCTTCCGAGTACAGTTGGCGAGCGACCTGCATAGGAAGCTCGGTAGAACTGATCCGGGGTAGCTCAATTGGCAGAGCATTCGGCTGTTAACCGAAGGGTTGTGGGTTCGAGTCCCACCCCCGGAGCTCCCACCTTCCCTGATCGCGCCCCGTGAGGCTCTTCCCGACAGACAGACGCCGGGGCGACCCTGGGGGCCGCCCCGGCGAGATCCTGCTCTGCGGCGAGCCGGGCCCGGTCGCTAGGCGCCGGGGATCGCCGCCGACGACGGAAGGATCGCGCTCAGCAGGCCCGTGGCCTGCCCGGGCTGCACGATCTGCTTGCCCGCCAGCTGGTTGATCGTCGCGGCGCCCTGGGCGGACAACGTGGTGGTCAGGCCGTTGAGGTCGAGCGTCCCGTTGGGCAGAGCCGCCGCCTGGAGTGCGGTGGTGTCAACGTCAAACATCTTGACCGCGGGCCCGCCGTTGACCGAGAAGGACAGGCCCGACGAGCCGTCGGTGCCGGTGCCGATGGTGAGCACCGGATTGGTCAGGCTCACCGACCCGTCACCCTTGCCGAGGGTGAGGCCGCCGGCCAGCGGGACCGACGCGGTCAGCGTGCCGTTGTCAAAGCTCGCCGAGCCCGCCGGCACTCCGCCGACGCCGGGCACGGTGACCGTGCTGCCATTGCCGAGGGGCAGCGTGATCCCGCTCAGCCCACCGAGGACGCCGTTGGCCGCAGGCGCCAGGGGCGTGACGCTGAGTCCGCTGTCGCCCAGGAGGTTGGCGAAGGCCGGCGAGAACGCGAAGCTGACGCCGGGTGTGCCGGTCGCCGCCGGCGTCGCGGGCGTACCGGGCGCGCCCGGGGGCAGCGGGTTGGTGACCAGGGTCGCGTGGGTGGTCAGCGTCAGGGAGAAGGCGCCGATCTTCTGGTTGGCCTTGAACGCCTTGTGCTTGAGGCGGGAGTTCAGAAGTGAGGCGGCCTTCTTGGAGAGCGTGGCCGTAAAGCCGGAGACGGTTTCCTTCGTGCCCTTGATCGTCACCTTGATCTTGCCGGTGAGCGAGAGCAGGGTGACCTTCTTCCTACCGAAGAAGGCGGTGAGGGTCGCCGTCGACTTCTTGCCCTTCACGGTGCGGGTGAAGCTGAGCTTGGTCAGCGTGAGCGCCCGCTTGCCGCGCACGAAGCGCGTCACGCCGTTGTAGGTGACGTTGCCGCTGGTGTTGGCGAAGTTCCACTTGCCCGACTTCTCGGGGAAGGTGGCGTTATCGCCCTTACGCTTCGCGGGCTGGTTGGTCTTCAGCGAGATGTGGTTCTTCTGCAGCGCCCGCTTGGTCTGCCTGTTGAGGGTGATCGTCGCCTGATCGCCCTTGGACGACTTCAGCGTGACCGTCGGTGTGGCAGCGACCGCCGACGAAACGCACGAGAGCCCTACCGCCGCCAGGGCGAGGGCAACTGCGAGCCGAGATGTGTGACGCGTCATGACGTCCTTTCTGGAAAATGGAGTCGGTCTATTCACTTAGACACGAGTTGCTCCGTATTTCTGTCTCTCAACCCGACCTAGACGAACGTGCGATGACCATCGCTGCTCAGAGTTGGCAAAAGGCCCCGAAACCTGTGCAGTGAGGTGCGAGCGGGTCAGCGCGCGCCGAGCTGCTCGACCAGAGCGGCTGCCCGCGCCGGGCCAGGGTGGCGG
>JBAQGP010000033.1:0-11914 GCA_049287845.1 Solirubrobacteraceae bacterium
GGGGTGGCCTGCCCGTGCCGGCGCTCATGCGCTGCGCGGCGTCGGCCAGCAGCCGCTCGGCGGCCCGCGACGCACGGTCCACTCGCTCCTCCAGGCGCCCCAGCGCATCCTCGACCGGCTCGCCGAAGGCCTCGGCGTGTTGATTGCGGGCTTCATCGCTCGCCATCGAACCTGATCTCCAGCGCGCCGCCCTCAAACGTGGCGGCCGCGGGCCGCATAGCGGCCATCGCGGGGGGGAGCATGATCGTTCGCCGCTGCCCGTCGCCTCCGACGACCAGTTCCAGGCCGATCTTCTTGAGCGAGATGTCGCCCTTCTCGGCGAACGGGAGCTCGAGTCGCAGGCGCGCCCCCCGATCGAGAACCTCGAGCTCCTGGGCCAGCGAGTCGTGCAGCACGGCGCCGGGATCGCGGTCGCCGAACAGCTCGCCATGCAGCCGGTCGAGCATTTCGGGCCCCACCACCTCTTGCTCGAAGTACGGCGCACAGAGCACCGGCACAGGCGCGAACGCCGAATGCACCAGCTCGAGATGCTCCTCCTGCACGCGCCGCCAATCCGCGAAGTACTCACCCACGCCGGCGGGGAACATGCGGTTGACGATCACCGCGTCGGTCAGATACCCGTAGAGGTTCAGGTAGGTGAAGGTGCGCATCGCCTCGCCGATCACCATCTTGTCCGGGTTCATCACCAGCCGGATCGTCGAGCGGGTGCGGTCGCGGAGGATCTCGTTCATCGCGATGAGGTTCTGCGAGAGCCGCTCGATGTCGGCGAACACCGCTCGGCCGGGCAGGGAGATGTCCAGCAGCGAGCGGGCGATCGGCCGCGCGGCGGCCAGGAGCTGACGCTCGAAGGGGAAGACCTTCTCGATCCACCACCGGGCGACATCCGGAAACGACAGCAACCGCAGCGTCTCGCCCGTCGGCGCGCAGTCGACGATCACCACGTCCCACTCGCCGGACTCGTTGTGCGCTTGCAGGCGCAGGAGCGCGAACAGCTCGTCGCCCCCCGGCGGGACGGTCAGCTCCTCCGCCGAGATCCGGTCCACGCCGCGCTCGATGAGCAGCTCGCCCAGCCACTCCTGGACTCCGGACCAATGGCGCTCCATCTCCTCCTGGGCCTTGACCTCCTGCCCCCACAGCCCGTCGCCGGCTTGGACGGGGTCGGCGCCCAGCTCGGTGCCCAGCGACTCCGAGAGGCTGTGCGCCGGGTCGGTGGAGATGACCAGCGTGCGTCGGCCGGCGGCGGCGCAGCCGCGCGCCGTGCAGGCAGCCACGGAGGTCTTGCCGACGCCGCCCTTGCCGGTGTAGAGGATCGTGCGCGGGCGCCCCATCCGGGCGAGTCTAGGGGCTGGCCTCGCCCGTCAGCGCGTGATCTGCAGGTCTCCGGTGATCCGCGCGAAGTTGCCGGCGAGGTCGGTGGCGCTGAGCACCACCCCGTAGGTTCCCGCCTTCTTGATGCGGGGGATGGTGAAGCCGCGCACTCCGTAGCCGAACGAGGCGCTTGTGGCAAACACCGTCCTGTCGGTGTCGCCGGTCACGGTCACGCCCACGTGTGAGAGCTTCGACAGGCGGAAGCGCAGCGCGAACACGCCCTTGTCGCGCGCGCGGACCGTCAGCTGGGTGAGCGCCGGCGGGATCGTCTCGTAGGACTGAAAGTGCTCCGCGGTCGTGCAGTACACGGGCGCCTGGGTGCGGGTGCAGAGCTGCTGGAGAAAGCCGGTGACGAGCTGGTGGTAGCTGAGGGTGTCCTCGATGCCGGGCTGGTACAGCGACCACGCGCCGGTGTCGAAGCCGGGCAGTTCGGCCTGGGCCTGGGCGTTGCCGGCGGCGAACAGCGCGGCCGCCGTCGCCGAGTGGCTCGCCTGGGCGAAGTCGTAGAGGCCGACGAGGGTCTGCAGGAAGGCATTGATGATGTCGGTGGTGGGGGCGAACGTGTACTGCAGGAACCGCGTTCCCGCGGGCGCCCTGACGTTGACCCCGACCGGCGGCCCGACGGCGAAGATCGGCAGGGCCTGGGTGCCGGTCTCCAGGTAGGCGGCGTTGCCCGTCGCCAGGTAGGCGCGGCTGAGCGCCTCCAACCCGGTCGCCTGCGACATGGCGCTGGTCCACGGCGGCGCACCCCCGTCGAAGCGGAAGTAGTACTCCCACGTCAGCCCGCCGCCCCGCTGGGCCGCGAGCGGGATCATCTCGGTCAGCAGTTGCTCCATCGCCGGGTAGTCGGCGGCACCCGCGGTGTAGAGGCCGTCGGCCTTGCCGAACGTCCCCAGGACCTGGAGCTGGATGCCCTGGCCCGGGTAGTACTCCCACACCAGCTGGGAGCCGGGGAACTCCACCCGCTGCCCGCCGGCCAGCAGCGGCCCCTGCGTCCACCAGTGCTGGTTGGCGGCCAAGGTGGCCATCAGCGCGGGCAGTCGCGACGGGGTCAGCTGGTGGGAGGCGGCGATGTCGTGCATGGTCACGGTCACCGCGCTGAGCTCGGTCCTCCGCGTCCCGCGCAGCTTCTTCTCCGTGGCCAGAGCGTGGTTGTAGGCGTTCGCGTCAGCCTGGTAGGCGGCCGTGCTCAGCGCGCCCGTCCGCTGCAGCCGGGCGAGCTCTGACAGGAACGTGATCTCGGGCTTCTTGCGCTTGTTGGACGACTTGGACGGCGTCACCGGCGCGGGCGCGCCACCTCCGGTCGCGCGGGCGGGACCGGTGCTGCGCGCCGCGTGCTCAGAGCTCGAGAGGGGAGAGGCCATCGTGGACGCCGGGGCCGGGGTCAGCGCAGGTCCGGTCACGAACGGGTCGTTGCGATGCGTCGCGTGCCCGTGGTGGCCGAGGACCAGGACCGGCGCGGCGGCGGCACCGGCGGGGAACAGCAGCACCACGAGCAGGACGAACAGGCTCCTGCGCACTGAGCCGATGCTACATTCGCGCCCAGGTCCGAGCCACGATTGAGGAGGATGTTGCATGCACACCCGGAACACGTCCCGATCGCCGTGGTTGCGGCGGGGACTGCTCCTCAGCGCGCTCGTGGCCGTCCTCGCGCTCGCCGCCTGTGGCTCCAGCTCGAGTGGCTCGGGCTCCTCGGGCAACGCGCAGAGCCTGCTCAAGCAGACCTTCGCCAGTGGCCATCCCGTCAAGAGCGGGGTCCTGGGCATCAGCTTCACGCTCACCCCCTCGGGCTCGAGCACGCTGACCACCCCCATCAGCTTCAGCGTCAGCGGCCCCTTCCAGAGCCGCGGGACCGGCAAGCTCCCTCAGTCGAACTTCACCATCGCGATCTCGGCGCTTGGCCGCAAGGGCCAGCTCGGCATCGTGTCCACGGGCACCAGCGGGTACGTCACCCTCCAGGGCGCCGCCTACCAACTGCCACCGGCTGACTTCCAGCGGCTGGAGTCGGGCTTCTCCTCGGTGGGCGGATCCAGCCAGGGCGGCGGCGGGATGTCGGCGCTCGGGATCAACCCTCAGCATTGGCTCACCCACGCCTCGGTCGTCGGCTCGGACAACATCGGTGGCACCGATACGACGCATATCCGCGCCGGCGTCAACGTCTCCGCCCTGCTCCAGGACATCAACACGCTGCTCGGCAAGGCCTCGAGCTCGGCGGGCACCAAGCTCCCCAACTCCATCCCCGCGGCGACCCAGCAGAAGATCGCGGCCGCGGTCAGGAACGCCGCCGTCGACGTCTGGACGGGCAAGAGCGACAAGGTCCTGCGCAAGCTCTCGCTGAGCCTCAACGTGCCCGTGTCGGGACGGCTCTCGACGCTGGCCGGGGGCATGAGCTCGGCCGGGATCGGCTTCAGCCTCCAGTACTCCGACGTCAACCAGCCCCAGACGATCTCGGCGCCCTCGGACGTGCAGCCCTACAGCCAGTTCACCGCCAAGCTGCGCTCGGTGCTGACGGGCATCGAGGGATCGGTCGGCGGTGGCGCCCTCGGAGGCTCCGCGGGAACCTCGGGCTCCTCGGCGACGACCGACAAGATCAAGAAGTACAGCCAGTGCATCCAGGCGGCCGGTCAGGACGTCCTGAAGATGCAGAAATGCGCCTCGGTGCTGAACGGCTCGTAGGGCCCGCCGCTGGCGAGCGGCGGCGCGGCTACTCGCGCCCCGCCTCCTGGTCGTCCGCCTCCAGCTCGTCGGAGGAGTCACCGCCGTCGTCCTCCTCCTCCGCCGCGCCGGCGTGGAGGTGGACCTGGAACGCCTCGAGCAGCTCGTCGCGGCGGTGCTCGTCCACGGGAAGCTCGTCGGAGATGTGCACCCAGTCGGCGCCCTCGAACTCCTCCATGTTGAAGATCTCGGAGTCCAGCTCGGGCGAGTCGTCGACGACGATGAGGACCTCGGTCTGGGGGTTGAAGTACGTGCCGGGACGATTGACCAGATCGTCCAGCTCAACGCGGCGTAGGTCGGCCATGATCGCCGCAGCCTATCGCCTGCACGGGCCGGGGGTGTCAGCGCCCCCCCCCTCAGCGTCCGCTGAGAGCGGCGATCTGGCGTTCGATCTCGGCCTTCACGTCCAGCGGCGGCTTGCCCTGCCGGGCCCGGCGATGGTTGCGCGCGATGACCAGGTCCCGGATCTCGGCGCGTAGTTCGTCGTCGATCGCGGGCATGGTGAGCCGGTCCAGCTCCGCGTCGATGTCGACCTCGGGCTCGCCCCGCCTGCGCCGCCGCGCATTGCGGGCCTCGAGCATCTGGCGGATCTCCTCCTCGCGCTCGCCCAGCGCCGCTGCCGAACCCGCGGCCGGCTCAGACGGGCTTCGCTCCATCACCAGATGGTTACGGCCGTAGTCCTCCCAGGTACGGCGCCCGAGCAGCAGCGCCACCACCGCGCCGGCGAGCCCGACGCCACAGACGACCACCACGACCGTGCCAAACGCGCCTTGCACGTCCTCAAGTGTGGCAGGCGCAGACCCCGGCCAACGTGGACAGACGTTGTGTTGCGGCGTCGGGAATTGAGGGTATCCTTCGACCGAGAGCCCATTGACTGACTAGTCAATCAAAGCCTGTAAAAGGAGAACACGGTGGTTGATTTCACCCTCACCGATGAGCAGAAGAGCATGCGCGAGATGGCGCACGACTTCGCTGAGAAGGAGATCCGCCCGGTCGCGTGGGACTACGACAAGGAGGGCACGTGGCCCGGCGAGATCCTGGAGAAGGCGTGGGAGCTGGGGCTGATGAACAACCACCTGCCGTCCGAGTACGGCGGGCCCGGTCTCGGCGTCCTGGACGGCGTGATCATCGAGGAGGAGCTCGCCTGGGGCTGCTCCGGGATCGCGACCTCGCTCACCTGCAACGGCCTGGCGACGGCGCCCGTGATTCTGGCCGCCTCCGAGGAGCTCAAGCGCAAATACCTGGGTCGCTTGACCGAGGCCCCCCTGTACGCGTCGTTCTGCCTCACCGAGCCCAGCGCGGGCTCCGACGTGTCCGGCATGAAGACCACCGCCACCCGCAGGGGCGACAAGTGGGTCATCAACGGCTCCAAGTGCTTCATCACCAACGGTGAGTACGCCGACTGGTACACGGTCTACGCCAAGACCGACAAGGACGCCGGGCATCGCGGTATCTCCTGCTTCATCGTCCCCCGTGACGCTGGCGTCGTCGTCGACAAGCACGAGGACAAGATGGGCCAGCGCGCGTCCAACACGGCCACCATCACCTTCCCCGAGGTCGAGATCGGACTCGACCACCTGGTGGGGGAGGAGAACAAGGGCTTCAAGATCGCGATGATGACCCTCGACCGCACCCGCCCCGGCGTGGCGGCGATGGGCGTCGGCGTCGCGCGCGCCGCCATGGAGATGGCCATCGACTACTCCAAGGAGCGCCAGCAGTTCGGCGTGCCGATCGCGATGCACCAGGCGATCCAGTTCATGATCGCCGACATGTCGACGAAGGTGCACCTGGCCCGCCTGGCCACGTGGAACTCGGCGGTGCTGCTGGACCAGGGCAAGCGCAACACGCTCGAGTCCTCGCACGCCAAGCGCTTCGCCGCCGACGCCGCGATGGAGGTCACCACCGACGCCGTGCAGGTCTTCGGCGGCTACGGCTTCATCAAGGAGTACAAGGTGGAGAAGCTCATGCGTGACGCCAAGATCCTCCAGCTCTACGAGGGCACCGCGCAGATCCAGCGCCTCGTCATCGCCCGCGAGACCCTGCTGCCGCGCCGCATCGAGGAGGCGGCGACGGCCGCCGTCTAGACCTTCAGCTGGTTTCTCGACCCCAGCTCGTTCGTCGGATGGGGGGGCTCAGCCTGACGGCTGGCCCCCTTTTTTCTGCCGCGGCGACCCGGCGGTTCCGTCGGGGGCCGGTGGTTGACTGGTGCACATGCCACGTTGGGTCCTCGTCGGGGCAGTGGTGGCAGGGCTGTCGTCGTTTGCGGGCGGGGCGCTCGTGGGCGCCCACTCCCACGCCGGCGCGTCGCCGCCGAGTCTGGTCCGCAGCACGGCCAGCGCCCACGTGGTGGCGCCCCAGCCGCCCGCGGGCTCGTGCCGCGCCACCGGGGACGGGCTGTACTCGCTCCCCGATTCGGGGTGCACGCCGGGCGCCATCGATCCCGCGGTCACCCAGGCCAACATCGCCCGCACCATCTGCCGCGCCGGCTACAGCGAGTCCGTGCGCCCGTCGGAGTCGATCACCGAGCGTGAGAAGCGCGCCAGCCTCGAGGCCTACGGCGACACCAGGCCGCTCAGCGCCTACGAGTACGACCACCTGGTCTCACTGGAGCTCGGCGGCGCCGTGAACGATGCCCGCAACCTGTGGCCCGAGCCGGGCGCCAGCCCGAACCCCAAGGACTCGCTGGAGAACCGGCTACACCGGGGGGTGTGCGACCACCAGATGACGCTCGCCGCCGCGCAGCGGGCCATCGCAGAGAACTGGGTCGCGGCCTACCACCGCTTCGGATAGCCCTCGACCGGGATTCGCGACACACTTTCGGGGCCCGCGCGATGTGACTAGATCCAGCTCCTGCGACTGAAGTAGATCCGGAAGCCGGCCGTCGAGGCGACCAGCAGCCCGATGCCGAACACCCAGAACGTCCAGGTGTGGTTGATGATGTGGCCGGTCAGAAACGCGAAGTTCTGGCCGAAGAATCCCGTCAGGAACGTCAGCGGCAGGAAGATCGTGGCGATGATGGTCAGCTGCTTGTTGATCTCGCCCTGGCGGTTGGCCACCGTGGAGAGGTACATGTCGGTCGCGCCGCTGAGGAGGTCGCGGTAGGAGTCCACGAGCTCCGAGATCCGGACCAGCCCGTCGTAGAGATCACGGAAGTAGAGCCGATCGTCGGTCTCCAGACCCGGCAGCTCCGCGATCCGGTCCGCGTTGCGGATGAACATGTCGCGCATCGGCGTGACCACTCGTCGCATCGCCACCAGATCGCGCTTGAGCGAGAAGATCCGCTGCAGGTCCTCGGCGTCGGCGTGGTCGATCACGTCCTGCTCGAGGTCGTCGATGTCGTCGTCGGTGCGGGTCAGCACCGGGATGAACGTCGTGGTGATGGCATCGAGGATCTTGTAGACCAGGAACTGCTCGCTGCGTACCTGCTGGTCGTCGTACCGGGCGCGCAGGTCAGACAGGGCACCGAACGGGCGGTGGTGGATCGTGACCACGTAGTCGCCCGAGATGATCAGGTGGACCTCGCGCAGCAGTGGCCCGCCTGACTCCGTGCCGGCGTCGACGCCGAACACCACCATGAACATGTAGCCCTCGTACTCCTCGATCTTCGGCCGCTGGCGGAACGTGTGGGCGTCCTCGAGGGTGAGCGGGTGCAGCTTGATCAGCTGCGACAGCTCGGTGATGTCGTCGTCGCTGGGGCCTTCGTAATCGATCCAGACGAAGCGCTGACCGTCGAGGTGGGAGGCGACCTCGTGCCGCGTGGGATTGCTCAGGCAGGGCACCCGTACCGCGTGTGGGCGCTGCGCACCCGGGTCGCCGCTGGTCACGCCGCCAAAGCTACCAACCGCCGGTGACGCTCAGGCGCGCTCAGAACTTCCTCGTCATGGCGTGGACGCGGTCAGGACTTCGTCGTCATGGCGTGGATCCCCAGCACCACGGCGGCGATGCAGAACAGCCCGGCGAGGATCGCGATGCCGTAGCTGAGGGTCCGGGCCCCGCCGTTCTGTGTCGACTGCCCGCGCGAGACCCCCAGGAGGAGGATCCCGAACGCCACGGCGACACCGGCGCCTCCGGCAAACGACGCCAGGATGATCTTCCACAGTGCCGATGTGTCGATGATGGGCGAAGCGAAGGTGAGCATGCCGGGGTCCTCCTAGGCTGCCGCGGCGGCGGGTTGCTTACCGGCGAGCTGGGCCTCGCGCTCAGGCGAGACGTGGGTGCGGTCCAGGTCCGCAGCGGCGATCTTGTTGCGCTGGGCGAGCAGGAACAGCCCTGCTGCGGCCGCCGCGGTGAGGATCGCCATGACGACGACTCCGGCGTTGGAGCCGAAGAGATCCGCGACCTCCCAGGCGATGGCGCCGAACAGCCCCGCCATGGGGATCGTCAGCACCCAGGCCCCGGCCATCTGCCCGGCCACGCCCCAGTGGACGCTCTCGAGCTTCTTCCCGGCGCCGGCGCCCATCACGCCGCCGGACACCACGTGGGTGGTGGACAGCGGGTAGCCATAGAAGGACGAGGAGAGGATGACCGCGGCGCTGGCTGATTCCGCGGCGAAGCCCTGGGGCGACTCGATCTCGGTGATCCGGTTGCCCATCGTGTTGATGATCCGCCAGCCGCCGATCGCCGTGCCGGCGGCGATGGCCAGCGCGCAGGCGAGCTTGACCCAGACCGGCACGTAGAAGTGGCTCGAGCTGATGTCGCCGTGGGCGATGAGGGCCAGCGTGATCACGCCCATCGTCTTCTGCGCGTCGTTGGTGCCGTGGGCCAGCGAGACGAGTGCGGCCGAGCCGATCTGGCCGTAGCGGTAGCCACGTCTGGCCTCGCCCTGCTTGAGGTATCTGATCAGCCGGTAGACGACGAACGTGCCGATGCCGGCCACGAGGAAGCAGATGATGGGGGACAGGATGGCGGGCGCGATGACGCTTTTCAGGATCCCGTGGAAGTTGACGGCGTGCGCGCCGCTGGCCACGATCGTCGCCCCGATGACGCCGCCGATGAGCGCATGGCTGGAGCTCGACGGCAGGGTGAAGTACCAGGTGACGAGGTTCCAGATGATCGCGCCGACGAGCGCCGCGAAGACCAGCGTCAGCCCGGAGCCGCTCTCCAGCGCCTTCGGATTCACGATCCCCTTGGCGATCGTCGCCGCGACCTTGATCGACAGAAAGGCCCCGACAAGATTCAGGACGGCGGCCATGAGCACGGCTACGCGCGGCTTGAGCGCCCCGGTGGCGATCGACGTCGCGACTGCGTTGGCGGTGTCGTGAAAGCCATTGGTGAAGTCAAAGCAGACGGCGGTGACCACCACGAGGATCAGAATGAGCATGTCCTCAGGCTGCCCCCGCACGCAGGCGCGGATGTAGCGATGTGGTGAACGTGGGCCAGCTTTGGCCTGGCCGCGTCGCTTACTCGGTGGAGTTGAACTCCAGGATCGCGATCCCCAGCATCACCAGGCCCAGCGCGACCACGACCCCGGCCTCGAGCAGGGTCGGGACGCGCCAGCCCCACCAGGTCACGCCCGGGTCGAGCGCGCGGCGCGCGGCCGGAGGGATGGTGAGGTGGCTAAAGACGATCCGTCGCATGGGATCGACTGCGTAGGTGAGGGGGTCGATGCGATTGAGCACGGTGAGCCACCCGGGCAGGCCCGCGACGGGAAACAGCGCCCCCGAGATGAAGAACATCGGCGTGATGATCATCTGCATCACGCCCATGAACGACTGCATCTGCTTGATCCGCGCCGCCACCATCACGCCGAAGGCCGTGATCGAGAAGGCCAGGAGCAACTGCAGCCCGAACACCTCGATGATCAACAGCGGGTTGTAGGGGACGTGGACCAGCCCGGCCAGGCAGAGGACGATCACGCCCTGGATGCAGGCCACCGACGCGCCCCCCAGGCACTTGCCGATGACGATCGAGCTGCGGCGGATGGGGGCAACCATCATCTCGCGCAGGAACCCGAACTCGCGGTCCCACACGATCGACGCCGCCGAGAACATCGCGGTGAACATGACGGCGATGCAGAGGATGCCCGGGTAGATGAACGTCTTGAGGTTGACGCCGTGGGTGCCCGCGCTGGAGAGCCGCTGAAGCCCCGAGCCCAGCACGAACAGGAACAGCAGCGGCTGAACGAGCGTCGTGACCATCCGCATCCGATCGGCGCGGAAGCGGATCAGCTCGCGCCGCCAGACGATCTTGATGGCGCGCAGCTCGGAACGCAGGCTGCGCTGGGGCACCGAGACGCGCACGACCGGCGTGGTGGAACCAGGTCCCACCCGTCCGCCGCCGTCGGCCTCGGCCCGGGTGTCGGTGGTGGTGCTCAGCGCCGCCCCCCGGTCATCATCTGCATCATCACCCGGTTGCGATGCTTGGACTGGTCCTCCTCGGCATCGCGGATCGTGGTGCCGGTGTAGGACATGAACACGTCGTCCAGGGTGGGCCGCGACACGCTCACCGCGCGGATCGGCATCTCGAACTCGGCGAACAGCCGCGGCACGAACGCCTCGCCCGCCGGGACGCCGAAGACGACCGCGCCCTCGCTCACCTTGGCCTCGATCTGAAACTGGCGCGCCAGCGCCGCGATGGCCGCGTCGTTGTCGTCGGTGTGGATCGTGACCCGGTCGGTCCCGACTGCGGCCTTGAGCGCGTCCGGCGAGTCCAGAGCGACGATCTCACCGTGGTCCATGATCGCGATCCGGTCACACCACTCGGCCTCGTCCATGTAGTGGGTGGTCATGAAGATGGTGATCTCCTCGCGCTCCTTGAGCTCGCGGATGTAGTCCCAGATCGAGCGGCGGGTCTGGGGGTCCAGCCCGATGGTCGGCTCGTCCAGGAACAGCACGCGCGGGGAGTGCATGAGCCCGCGGGCGATCTCCAGACGCCGGCGCATGCCGCCCGAGAACGTGCCCACGATCGAGTCCTTGCGGTCCCACAGGCCCACCATCTCCATCACCTGGCGCATGCGCGGCCCCACCAGGTCTGACTGGACGCCGTAGAGCTCGGCATGCAGCTGGAGGTTCTGGGCCGCGGTGAGGTAGCCGTCGAGCGTCGGATCCTGGAAGACCAGGCCGATGTTCCGGCGCACATCGTCGCGCTCTGAGACGACGTCGTGGCCCGCCACCGAGGCACCGCCCGACGTTGGCTTGGCCAGCGTGCAGAGCATGTTGATGGTGGTCGTCTTGCCGGCCCCGTTGGGTCCCAGAAAGCCGAACACCTCGCCCATGGCGACCTCGAAGTTCACCCCCCGGACCGCCCGGACCTCGTTGAAGTTCTTGACGAGGTCACGGACGGAGATGGCGGGAGCCGACGCTCCGTTGGCGGAGAGTGACGTCATCGCGTCTCTACGTTATCTCCCTACACATCCGACTCGTCGGCGGAGTCGGTGACGTCGGCGGAGTCGCTGTCGGGGGCGTCCTCGGCGAGGATCCGGTACAGGGAGCGTCGTGCCTCTGCCAGGACCTCGATGGCGCGGGCGCGTTGCGCCTCGTCGCCGACCGATGCCACCTGCCATGCCGCCTTGCCGATCTGGATCACCAGCGGGGCCAGTTCGGTGATGGCGTTCTCGCCCTCCGCGTCGGCGGGCGTCCAGGGCTCGGGCTCCTCGGCCCGGCTCTCGAGGTGCTCGCGGCCGCTGTCGGTGATCTCGAACCGGCGCGAACCGTCGGCCTCGGCCGACTTGATCAGGCCCTCGTCCTCGAGCTGAGCCAGCGTGGGGTAGACCGAGCCGGGGCTCGGACGCCACCGGCCGCCGCTGCGCTCTTCGATGGTCTGCATGAGCTGATAGCCGTTGGCGGGCTGCTCGGCGAGCAGGCGCAGAAGCGCCAGTCGCACGTCACCGCGC
>JBAQGP010000034.1:0-2358 GCA_049287845.1 Solirubrobacteraceae bacterium
CCAGCGCCGAAGCCGCCGTGTTCGAGACCTGGGCGGCGATCGCACAGGGCGCCACCGACACCACACCGGTGCCGGTCGCCGGCGCGCCGCTCCTGGGCGTGATCCTGGAGACGCTGCTGCGCGGCGCCGACGGCGAGCGCTTCGTCGCGTTGTTGCCGGCACTCGGTCAGTCCCAGCTGGCCCGCCGCGAGCAGCGCGAGCTGCTGGCCCAGATGTATCTGAAGCACGGCCTCATCGATCGCGCAGCGCAGGAGTGGATCGCCGCGGCCTCGGAGGCTCCCGATGTCCGCTCGATGCTGGGGCTGGCCCAGGTCGCCCTGGCCCAGGGCATGACCGACGATGCGGCCAACTTCGCCACCGCCGCCCTCGAGCTCGACCCCGCCTGCGCCCAGGCCAAGGCGCTGCTCGGCGCCCTGCCCACCCCGGTCGCCGCCTAAACGCCCTCGGCCGATTCTTGGACATCTGGCCCATGAGGCTCAAGTTGCCAGGGGCTGCGCTCGATTACATCGAGCAGCATGTCCTTTCGGTTCGCCCGCTCCTCACGCCGTACGCACGTCCGCCCGGACGACATCCCCGCCTGCCCGCCCCCGGAGGTGCTGGATGCCATCGCCCGTGCCCACGAAGCCTGCGAGCGGCTGGAGGCGTCCGGCCGGCGCGTGCACCTCGACCTCAACGAGGCGTCCGGCGTGCTCACTCTGGAGCTGACCGATGCCTCCGGCACACCGCTGCGGAGCCTGTCTCCCCGGGCGGTGCTCGAACTCGCCGCAGGCGCCTCTCCGCAGTGACGTACTGAAAGGGATCCGCGCATGTCCACCAGCCCAGTCTCATCAGCAGCCTCCTCCTCCACCTCCGCCGCCGGCCTGTCGTCGCTCACCGGCGGCGGTCTGCAGGTGACGGGCCTGGCCTCAGGCCTGAACACCAACCAGATCATCCAGGAGGAGATGGCGATCTATCAGCAGCCGGTGACCAACCTGCAGCACCAGTCGAGCGGTCTGACGGCGATGAACAAGCAGCTCACGAGCATCCAGAACGAGCTGCAGACGCTGTCCTCCGACGCCCTGGCGGTGGGTGACCCGACGCTGTTCAAGAAGCAGCAGTCCGTGAGCTCGTCGGACACCACGCGCGTGAGCGCCACGAGCGCCACTGGCGCCGGGGTGGGCGGCTACCAGGTCTCGGTGACCCAACTCGCCAACTCGGCGCAGTCCACGTACGGCTACACCAGCCCCACCAGCGACACCGCGGTCACGGTCGGCGGGAACCCGTACACGATCACGGCCGGCGAATCGATCCAGGACTTCGTCGACTCGATCAACTCCGACACCAGCGGGACGATGTACGCCGCCGCGACCAACTCGGGCACGGTCGTGTTCTCCTCCCGCACGACGGGTGCCAGCTCGTCGGCTGCCGTCACCGGCGGCACGGGCGCTCTGGCTTTCCAGTCGTCCAAGCCGGGACTGGACGCCCAGTTCAGCGTCGACGGCGTCAGCGGCAGCTCGGCTTCCAACACGGTCACCAACGCGATCGGCGGAGTGGCCCTGACGCTGACCGGTGTCACCACCACCAGCGGCCCGGTCACCGTCAACGTCGGCGCCCCGGCCCCGAACTCGACCAACATCTCCAACGCGATCAACACCTTCGTCACGCAGTACAACAAGGTGATCTCCGACATCCAGACGCAGCTGGCGCAGCAGCCGTCCAGCTCGGATCCGACACAGGGCACTCTCTACGGGGACCCGGGTCTGCGGGACCTGCTGACATCGATGCGCTCGATGATGTATTCGCCGGGCTCCGGCCTGCCGGCGGGCGCGTCCACGATGGACGACATCGGGGTGAGCACCGGCGCCACCACGGGCGGCGGCGCCGAGTCGGCGTCCGCGCTGGCCGGCAATCTCACGCTGAACGCCACCACGCTGACCAACATGCTGCAGTCCAACGCCAGCGGCGTGCAGAACATCCTCAAGAGCTGGTCCTCGAGCTTCGTCAGCATCGCCGACAACGCGGCAGATCCCGGGGGCACGATCACAGGGCGGATCGCCGGCGACAACTCCCAGATCTCGACCCTGGGCAACCAGATCTCCTCGATGCAGTCGGCGCTGACCGACAAGCAGAACTTCCTGGTCCAGGAGTTCGCGCAGCTCGAGGCGGCGCTCTCCTCCAACCAGTCGCAGAGCAGCTGGCTGACCAGCCAGATCGCGTCCCTGCCGGGCGTCTGATCCACCGGCGGCGCGGGTGCCGGTAACGGCCTCGACCATCCGCGCAATCCGCTCAATCTCCGCCGAACGCTGCCGATGACTCTGAGCATGACCCTCGACCCCGGATCCGCCACGCCCGCCGTCCCCGCGCCCCGGCCCCGCGCCA
>JBAQGP010000035.1:0-3877 GCA_049287845.1 Solirubrobacteraceae bacterium
CGGCATCCTCGCGCCGTTCTGGAATCGCGTCGCGTGGGCCAAGGCGGACGTTCGCGAGACGCTGGTGGAGGTCTACGCGCGAGTTGCGCCAGAGCTGTCGCGCGACGGTCCCATGCACCCGGCGAACGTCATGGCCGACGCGAGCGACGACTGGGAGGGCGCGATCGCGGCGACCGACGGGTTGGGCGACGCCGAGATCCGCTTCTACGAATGGGAGCAGGACTACTCGGCCAGGGAGTACGCGGGCCTGCTCGCCACCGCGTCGGAGGTGCGCCTCCTGGACGACGCGCGCCGGGACGCGTTTCTGACGGCGGTCCACGAGGCCGTCGCGGCACACGGCGAGCCGGTGAGCATTCCCATGCGCACGCGGTTGTGCCTCGCTCGACGTGCGTGAGCTGGCCTGCAGCCTGCGAGCCCCGCTGACCCCCGGAAGATGACCGTGGCGCGGGCGGGGCCGACGGTGCAGTTCATCCGCGCGGCGGAATGACGCGTAGAGCCCCCACGGTGAGGTCATAATTCTGACTGCGACGGGCCGTGGCCCCACGCTGCGATCCGGTGCCGCTCGCAGAGGCTGTGGACGGGGAAACCCATCCGCTGTCGGCATTCGGTCGGCTGAAACTCAACAGAACTAAACGGATATTGGACGAACGTACTAGTCCGCAAAGTCCGCGGGGCATTGAATACCTACAGCTTCGCAGTCACAATCGATGCGGAAAGTTGACGCCGGGGGGGCAACCCGGCGTCAACTGCAGCTCCGCTGCCCTGTTCCCATCCCCCGTTCGCGTTAGGAGGCTGCTTTGGGTTTCAAGGGAGTCTGAATATGAGCGGAGGGGTTTGCGTCCCACGCGACCCCTCCGTTTTCTCTTGCGGGTTATCGTCCTCCCGCACACTTGCTTGACCCTCATCGGCAGAACCGGACGATCGTTGAGCGTCGCGGGTTTTTTGGCCATATGTATGAGGTTTTGTTCAGGATTTGATCTGATCGACCGATCAGAGGGTCATGGACAGGATGTCTTCGAGGCGCACGGGAGCGCGACCCTGGATCACGGCAGCGCAGTGCCTTGGGCTGTGCGCGGTCGCAGCGGCGGTCGTGCTCACCGCCGGCCGAGACCGCTGGCAGCTGTTGCCGCTTGTGGTGATCGCCGTCTTCACGCTCGTGAGCGAGTTCACGTCGGTCTTTCACCCGGCGATGCGGGTCTACATCTCCGGGAGCTTTCTCGGCATCGTGCTCGCGTCTGTTTTGTTCGGGGGTGGTCCGGGCGCGATCGTCGGAGCTTTGTCCGTGTCATTCGGCTGGCTTCGTTCGCGCGAGAGCGGGCACATGTTTCGCCACAACGTGCTGACCTTCGCGGGTTTTCCCTTGGCCACGGGACTGGCGTTTCGAGCCGTCGTCGACGCCGCTCACCTCGACTCAGGGAGGCTCGGCTACTACATCTGCGTCTTCGGGGCGTTCGTCCTGGCCCTCGTCTTGAACTTCTTGAGCTACGCGGCTGGTCAGGGCCGACAGGACGGCATGACGCTGCGCAAGCGTGCACTCGAGGTGCTGGTGCCCGTGCTGCCGGCAGAGCTCTTCTCCGCACTGCTCACTCTTGCGGCCGTGTACGTTGCGATCGAGCTGGGGACCATGGGCATCGTGCTCTTCGCCCTTGTCCTGGGCATCTTCCAGTACCTCGTCGGCGAGCTTCTCACCTCCAAGCGCCGCAGCGACAAGCTCCAGCGGATCGCCACCACCGACGAGCTCACCGGCTTGGGCAACCGCGAGGAGTTCCACGCCGTCATCGGGCAGCGCATCGCCGCAGCCCGGGAGTCGCATGGCCACTTCGCCGTGCTCCTCATGGACCTTGACCGCTTCAAGGAGATCAACGACACGCTCGGCCACCACTACGGTGACGTGCTGCTCAAGGAGATCGGGCCGCGTCTCACCACCTCGATCGGAGAGGGCGGTTTCGTCGCGCGTCTCGGCGGCGACGAGTTCGGAATCCTGCTGGCCGAGGAGACAGATGACGCGGCGGTCCTGGAGGTGGTCATGACGCGGCTGTTCAAGTCGGTCAGCGAGCCGTTCATGATCGACGAGCTGTCCCTGGAGATCGGCGCCAGCGTCGGGGTGGCCCGCTTCCCGCAGGATGGCGAGGATTCCCACGCGCTGTTGCGCTGCGCCGATATCGCGATGTACGCGGCCAAGGAGACCCAGACCGAGTACAAGATCTACACAGCCGAGCAGAACCAGCACTCCAAGCGCCGGTTGGGCGTCCTGAGCGGCATCCGCCACGCGCTGGTCCAGGACGAGATCGTCGTCCACTTCCAGCCGATCATCGACCTCGACCACATGCGCGTCCGCGGGGCCGAGGGCCTCGTGCGCTGGCAGCACCCCGAGCACGGCCTCATCCCGCCCGGCGCCTTCGTGCAGACCGTCGAGCAGACCGGCCTCATCGGCCCGTTGACGCGCCATGTCCTGGAACGGTCCATCGCTGAGTGCGCCGCCTGGCGCAAGGACGGGCGCGAGATGTCGGTGGCGGTGAACCTGTCGGTGCGCAATCTGCTGGACCACGATCTGCCCAGGGAGATCGAGCGTCTGCTGCGCAGCTACGGCCTGCCCCCGGAGGCGCTCCAGCTCGAGATCACCGAGAGCATGATCATGTCCGACCCCGAGCGGGCGCTGGCCACCGTGACCCGGCTGAGCCGACTTGGCGCGCGCCTGTCGGTCGACGACTTCGGCACCGGCTACTCATCGCTGGCCAACCTGCGCAAGATGCCGATCGACGAGCTGAAGATCGACCGGTCCTTCGTCTCGCCGATGATGCACAACGAGAGCGACCTCATCATCGTGCGCTCCACCATCAACCTCGGCCACGACCTCGGGCTCAACGTCATCGCCGAGGGCGTCGAGGACAACTCGACGCTCGAGCAACTCGCCGTGATGGGCTGCGACCTCGCCCAGGGCTTCCACGTCTCAAAGCCGATGCCTGCCGATGCCTTCAACAACTGGCTCACCGAGCCCACACCGTACCCGGCCAAGGCCAACGGCAACGGCAACGGCAACGGCAAGGCGTCGAAGCCCAAGACCGCGCCGCCCTCGGTCGCGCGCGGCGCCGTCGACCTCGGCGGCCTCACCTTCGCCGCTCCCCAGCCGTAGGCCGTCCGCGCTCAGAAGAGCGCTTCTTGGGCGCTGGGCACCGGTGGTGCAAGGCACGCCGGGCCGTCATACCGTGCGTCGTTGACGGCAAACCCGACCTCGGCCACGCCGGTCAGGTCGGCCGGAAGCCCGCCGAGGATCTCGTGCAGCTCCGAGCGCGGGGTGGTGTGGTCCAGCCACGCGGACTCGGCGCCCGGGTGCAGGATGACGGGCATGCGGTCATGCAGCGACGCGATCGCCGAGTTGGCAGTGGTCGTCAGGATCGTGCAGGTCCGCAGCGTGGCGCCGTCATCGGCGTGCCAGATCGACCAGAGCCCCGCGAAGGCGAAGACGTGGCCGTCGACACGGGTGATGTGAAACGCCTGCTTGGGGGACCCCGTCGGTCGGGCCGCTCGACGCCATTCATAGAACCCGTCGGCCACGATCAGGCAGCGGAAGCGCTCGAAGGCACGCCGGAACGCGGGCTTCTCGGTGACCGTCTCCAGCCGGGCGTTGATCATCTTCAGGCCGGTGTCGGGGCTCTTGGCCCACGACGGCACGAGCCCCCAGCGCAGCAGGTCGCCGCGCGGATGCCCCTCACGATCCGTGGTCACGGCCAGGACCTCGTCGCCGGGAGCCACGTTGTAGCGGGTCCTCACCTCGATCGACTCACCGATCGGAAAGCGGGCCCGCAGCGAGCCCGGATCAGTGATGGCCAGGCTGTAGCGCCCGCACACGGCGAGACAGGCCGCCCGGGTCAGCGGC
>JBAQGP010000036.1:0-5171 GCA_049287845.1 Solirubrobacteraceae bacterium
GTGCAACAGGCCGAGCGAGTTTGCCGACGCGCCGCTGCCGGCGTCGTCGACGAGGTACAGGCTCTTGTGGTTGGGCGCCACGGCGAGCCCGAAGAGGTCGCCGCCACCGTTGGGAATGACGTTGCGCACCGCCGGGTGCGCGCCGGCGGGGGTGGTCTCCACCAGGCGGCCGTCGGCGCCGTTGGCGGAGATGATGTCCCCGTTTGGTGCGATGGCCAGGCCCAGCGGGTCGTTGAGCGGGCCACCGTGGGCCACGGTCCTGCCGCCGCCCGTCACCGGAGACACGCGCGTCATTGCGTTCGGGACCGCGGCGATCCGGTTGCCGCCGGAGTCCGCGACGTAGAGCACCCCGCCACGCCCCAGGCCCACGCCCGTGGGCCCGACGACCAGGGCGTTGGGATCGGTGTGCTCGGGGAAGCCCGACGCGATCACCACGCTGGACGCGAGCGTCACGTGGCCTCCGGCCGATGAGACGTCGAGCCTCACCACCGTCCCGTTGTGCACGACATGCCCGTGGCCGGCGACCGTGCCGTTGAGCACGTTGGTGACGAACACCGTGTCGGTGGCGCCCGAGCTCACGGCGGTCATGTCCCACGGCCCGTTGATGACCGGCCCGGTGATGGCGCCGGTGGCGTGCCCGTTGGCGTTAAGGACGACGATGCCGCCGGCCCGCGCGTGCGCGCCCTTGCCGCCAGGGGCCGGGAGGCTGCCGACAATGACGTCACCGTTACCCAGCACCGCCAGCCCGGTGGTCAGACCCACGGCCGGCATGCCCTTGATCCGCGGCACAACGGCGAACACCGACTGGCGACCCGAGGGAGAGATCTCGACGATGCTCGACCCGGTGCCCTGCTGGTTGGCGGCGTTGTTGAAGTTGGAGACCAGGATGTCGCCGCGCACGAGCCGCCCGACGCTGCGCGGCACGACGACCACCCCGTAGGGATTGACGTCGCCCTTGGCCGGCCCCGCGGTGGGCACGGCGCTGGCGACATGGGAGAAGCGGTGAAGCGGCGAGAGAAACGAGCCGGTGGCGGCCAGCGCCCCGGCGGAGACAGTGATGGCGACCGTCAGTGCGGCTGCGGCGATCGCCCGCGGATGTGGAAGATGCACCTGAGTGCCTTTCGCTCGTAGCTGGACGCCAGGGCAGCGCCCATCTACGCGCTCAGGACCCCGTTCGGGCGATTTCCTTCCCGCGCCCTAACACGGTCTCAACGACCGAGGTAGGCCCGCTTGAGGTCCTCTGACTTGAGCAGGTCCCCCGCCGCGCCCGACAGCACCAGCGTTCCGGTGGAGAGCACGTAGCCGCGGTCGGCGATCGACAGGGCCATGGTGGCGTTCTGCTCGACCATGAGGATGGCCACGCCGGACTCGTGGACCTCTCTGATGATGCGGAAGTTCTGCTGCACGAGCGCGGGTGACAGCCCCATCGAGGGCTCATCCATGAGCAGCAGCCGAGGTCGCGACATGAGCGCGCGCCCCATCGCGACCATCTGCTGCTCGCCCCCTGACAGCGTGCCGGCGAGCTGCTCGCGGCGCTCGTGCAGGCGGGGGAACAGGGTGTGGACGCGCTCGAGGTCCTCCTTGAACGTCGAGCCGTCGCGCAGCACGGCGCCGAGTTCCAGGTTCTCATACACGGTCATCGAGCCGAACAGGCGGCGATTCTCGGGCACGATCGCCATCCCGCGCGCGATCCGGTCGGGCACCTTGTGCTGAGTGACGTCCTCGCCGTCGAGCAGCACGCGCCCGGCGCGGGGGCGCACGAGCCCGAGGACCGTCTTGAGCGTGGTCGACTTGCCCGAGGCGTTGCCGCCGAGCAGGCAGACCAGCTCCCCTTCGTCGACCTGAAGCGTGATCCCCTCGAGAATCCGCATCTGGCCGTAGTAGGTCGTGACGTCGTCGAGCGCCAGCAGCATCGCGTGGTGGCCTAGCCGGCCTCGGTCAGCGCCTCGGGGTCACGTCCGAGATAGGCCTCGACGACCGCCGGGTGCGAAGCGACCTCGGTGTAGCCGCCCTCCGCGATCGTGATGCCGTGGTCGAGCGCCATCACCCGGTCAGAGACGCCCTCGACGACGTGCATGTCGTGCTCGATCACCAGAATCGCCAGCGACAGCTCGTCGCGCAGGCGGCCGATCAGCTCGGTGACCTCGTGGGTCTCGTTGGGGTTCATTCCCGCCGCCGGCTCGTCCAGCAGCAGGATCTTCGGCTCGGTGGCCAGCGCCCGGGCGATCTCCAGCCGGCGGCGATTGGCGTAGGACAGGCTGTAGGCGGGCTGGTCCCAGCGGTACCCGGCCAGTCGCTGACCGAAGAAGGACAGGATCTGCTCGGCGCGCTGGCGGACCTCGCGCTCCTCACGGCGGGCGCGCGGAAGGCGCAGGATCGACTCCCAGGGCATCGCCTTGGTGCCGCCGTAGGTGGCCGCCATCACGTTCTCGATCACGGACATGTTGAGGAACAGTCGCAGGCTCTGAAACGTGCGCGCGACCCCCATGCGGGTGATCGCGTGCAGGGGTTTGCCGACGAGCGAGTCGCCGGCCAGAAGCACGTCGCCGCCGCTTGGCTGGTAGACGCCGGTGATGACGTTGAAGACGGTCGTCTTGCCCGCACCGTTGGGGCCGATGACGCTCACCACCTCGGCGGAGTCGACCTTCAGGTCGACGTCGGAGAGCGCGCGCAGACCGCCGAACTGCAGCGAGACGCTCTGAAGCTCGAGCAGCGCCACGGCTCAGACGACCTCCACCCGCCGCTGCCCGAGAAGCCCCTGCGGGCGGGCGTTCATCATCACGATGAGGATCGCGCCGATGAGGATCTGCCGCGTGATCGCCGGGACCGTGACCAGCCGCGCCTCCCACACGCAGGCCGCGAGGTAGAGCGTGACCACCAGCGTCATCGCCCGCCACCGCCCGCGGAGCTGGACCAGTCCGATGAGCAGCGCGACGAGCGCGACGAAACCGATGTTCCCGAACGTCGTCGGGTGGCGCGGGACGATCACCCAGTTGTGCAGCAGGTCGTGAATCCACCCGGTGGACTGGCTGTCGCCGCCGGTCGCGTCCGACGAGATCGCGCCCACGATCAAGCGCATCACAAGCCCGAACACCGCCGTCGCCGCGAGCACGATCCCCAGCCGCGACCACGGCCGCAACTTGACCACCAGCGTGAGCACGATCACCCCGTAGAACACGTAGCCCGCCTCGGTGGGATTGCGCAGGAACTCCAGCGAGACCGCCACCACGAGGCCGCCGACCACCGCCCCGGCGACGCTGCCCGCGCCCCCCAGGATGAGCCCGGCGTAGATGAGGATGAGGAAGGGCGTGTCGAAATCGCTGGGGAACACGCTGGTCTGCTGTGCGGCGAACACCGCGCCCGCCATGGCGGCGATCATCGCGCCGAAGGCGAACGCCATCAGCTTGACGCGGTTGACCGGGATGGTCATCAGCGAGGCGGCCAGGGGGTCCTCGCGCACCGCGCGCCACGCCCGGCCGGTGCGCGACGCGTCGAGCAGATGCAGCACGATCATGGTGAGCACGAGCAGAACCAGCAGCAGATAGAAGTAGCCGGTGTTGGTGAGCAGCTGCGCACCGAAGGCGCGGATGGGGTCCAGCCCGAAGATCCCGTTGGGTCCGCCGAGCTTGGTCGGCGCCACGTTGTTGGTGAACTCGACGAAGGCCTCGCCGAAGAACAGCGTCACGATCGCCAGGTAGTCGCCGATCAGTCGTCTGGACGGGAAGCCCACGATCAGCCCGAGGATGGCGCCTCCCACCATGACGATCGGGATCGACTCCCACGCCTGGAGGTGGATCCCGGTCGGGCTGTTGAGCTGGCTGGAGGAGAGCAGCGCGAAGCCGTAGGCGCCGAAGCCGTAGAACGCGATGTAGCCGAGGTCCAGCAGGCCGGCCCACCCGACCGAGACGTTGAGGCCGAGCGCCAGCAGGGCCAGGAGCAGCGCGTTGATGCCCACCTGAAGCTGGAAGGCGTTGAGCCCGATCTGCGGGATGAGCGCGCCGATGAGGGCGGCGATGAGCAGGCGCGGCCACCAACCCATTCGCTCGAACTGCCGCTGGACGTCGCCGCGCCACCCGGGGGGATACTGGCGCCGCTGTCCGCTGCGCGCCACCCACTCGTCGACGCCGACGTCCGGGCCGCGCTGCTCCTCGATCGCCATGGCCCTTGGTGACCCCTAGACCTTCTCGAGCTGCACGCGGCCCAGCAGACCTGAGGGGCGCACCAGCATGACGACGATGAGGATCGCGAACACGAGCAGGTTCGTGTACGTCGAGGAGATGTAGCCGGTGATGAACGACTCGGCCAGGCCGATCACGAACCCGCCCAGCACCGCGCCGGCGATCGACCCGATGCCCCCGACGACGGCGGCGGTGAAGGCCTTGAGCCCGGCGACGAAGCCCATGAGGGTGTAGATCTGGTTGAAGACGAGTCCGGCCATCACGCCCGCCACCCCGGCGAGCACGGAGCCGATGAAGAACGTGGCCGAGATGGTGAAGTCGACGTTGATCCCGAGCATCTCGGCGGCCTCGCGGTCGATCGCCACCGCCCGCATCGAGCGTCCGAGCGCGGTGCGGTCGACGAGCAGGCGCAGGCCGACCATCAGCGCCACGCTGAGCACGATGACCAGGATCCGCATGTTGTCGATGTTCAGCGGTCCGACGTGGATGCCGCTGGAGAACGAGACGAACGCCGAGGTGTTGTAGCTGCGATAGGACGCGCCCCACAGCAGCAGCGCGGCGTTCTCCAAGAAGAACGAGACCCCCAGCGCGGTGATCAGCGGCGCGATCCGCGGCGCGTCGCGCAGCGGCCGGTAGGCGAAGCGCTCGATCACCACGCCCAGCACGCCGCAGCCGCCGCCGGCGAGCACGAGCATGACGAAGATGACCACGGGCACAGGGGCGGCCAGGGCGTTGGATCCGCCGAACCACTGGATCACGAAGTAGCCGATGAACGCGCCGATCATGTACAGGTCGCCGTGCGCGAAGTTCAGGAGCTTCAGTACGCCGTAGACCATCGAGTAGCCGAGGGCGATCAGCGCGTACAGCGCCCCCTGCGTGAGCCCGTTGACGAGTTCCTGGACGAAGAAGTGCATGACTCAGATGAACCGCATTCGCCGCAACCCCCGGCGCGCCCCGGGCACCCATCGCCCGGGACGCGCCGGCGGGGTGGCG
>JBAQGP010000037.1:0-5521 GCA_049287845.1 Solirubrobacteraceae bacterium
GGTCGGCGGCGATCACCACCTCGAGGTCATGGGCAAGGCCGGCCCGTTCCAGCGCCGCCAGCTGCGGCGCCAGGGCGGCGGCGTCGTCAGGTGCGTGCAGCAGGATCGCGGCCCGCGGCGTGTGGGATCGGTGCTTGCGCCGAGCGGTCAGGCGCGAGAACTCACGCCAGCGGGCCGGCGGATCCTCGCCGCCGACCGACCGCGCCGCCGAGACAGTGCCGACGATCACCGCGCGGCCCGGCAGGATCAGGTCGGGGCTCGCCGGACGGATCTGGATGTCGGCGACGGACTCGGGATCGCGGCCCAGCGCCGCCAGGGTCTCGGCCGCGTCGGCAAACGCACGGGTGGCCGCCTCGGGGTCGTCGTCGGGCACGGTCAGAATCAGGGACACCGGATCCCCGGGGGAGAAAGCGGTCGCGAAGGCGGTGATCGCGTCCCCGGCGTCAGGGGTCCCGGCCGTGGTCAAGAACGGCGTCTGGACCACTGCGTCAAGGAGCCGGCGCAGCGACGTCCTCGCCGCCGGGATCCCGAATCGATCCTCCACGTACGCCCGACCGGCTTCCCGCAGGGCCTCCCACAGCCCACGATCGTCGTGCAGGCGCAGCACCGCCGTCGCGAAGTCGGCCGGGTCGTCGGCCACGAGCACGTGCTCGCCGTCCATCAAGCCCATTCCCTCGGCCCCGATCGAGGTCGTGACGACCGGCAGGCCGCGACCCAGTGCTTCCCCGATCTTGCCCTTCACGCCGGCGCCGTAACGGATCGGAGCGATCGAGACCCGGGCGCGGTCCAGGTAGGTGGCGACCTCCGGAACCCAGCCCGCGACATCGATGTCCGCTGCGGCCAGAGCACGGATGGCGTCGGGCGGGCTGCTCCCCACCACGGTCAGCCTCGTTCCGGGCCGGGCGTGGGCGATCGCCGGCCAGCTGCCGCGGTGAAACTCCAGGACCGCGTCGACATTGGGAGCGTGCGGGAAGCTCCCGACGAACACCACACCGTCGCGCGCGTCGAAGCCGGCGGTGGGGTCGACGGCGGCGTGCACGGTGGCGATCACGAACACGGGGACGTGCGGAGCCAGTTCGGTCAACGCCGCGCCGTCGACGTCGCTGACCGCCACGAGCGCGTCGGCCGCCGCGTAGACCGCCTGCTCACGCGCACGGGTGCCCTCGGCACCGGCCAGCGCGAGCTGATCGCCGGTCAGCTCTGCCGCCCGGCGCTCGCGGACGCTGTGCACGTCGACCGTGTCGATCACCACGCGGGTCAGAGGCGACAGCGCGCGGATCAACGGCAGGTACTGCTCGGCGGTCTCGTAGAACGACAGCCAGGCGACATCGAACCGGCCGCTTCCCAACAGCGCGGCGAAGTCCAGGTCCGGACCGCTGATCCGAGCTCCGAGCTCCCGCAGCCGCGTCCGATCGACCGGGAACACATCGATCCCCAGGGCCGCGAGCTCCGCCGTGACGGGCTCCTGCCCGAGACCGGCTCGGCCGACGAGAGTGACCTGATGCCCCTCGCCGACGAGCAGCTCGAGAATCCGGAAGAGGCGGAGAGATCCGGCATCCCGATTGCTGGGAGGCAGATCGGGGTTGACGACGAGCACGCGCAACCGGTCCGCCTCACCGCCGTGATCGAGCTGAAAGCCGTCCATAGACACGTACCTCGGGTGATCGGCCGCGGGGCGCGGGGACTTGAACGGCGCCGCCCTCAAGGCAGCCCCGCCGCCGCCGACTACACGCGTGTGACCTCGAACTCGCCGGAGCGCTCGCATGGGTGATCTCAGTGACCTCGACGCGATCATCGCGCGGGGCGAGACGGCGTTCGCCGATGGAGATCTCGTCGCCGCCCGGGCACTCCTCACCGCCTGCGCGACGCATCCCACCGCCACGACCCGGCAGCGCGTGGAGGCGCTCAACGACCTCGCGGTCATCGCCGCGGTGCAGCACCGTCCCGGCGAAGCGGAGCGGTACCTGCTGGACGCGCTGGCCCTCGATGGCTCCTTCCTCCCCGCTCTGGAGAACCTGGCCGCCTGGTGTGCCCAGCGTGGCGACCTGGTCCAGGCGACCCATTGGTCGCGGCGAGCCACCGAGGTGTCTCCGGATGACCCGGCCGGGTGGCATCGCCTGGCCGACGTCCTGAGGGCGCGTCACCGCGCGGACGAGGCCGCGGCGGCATCGGCGAGCGCTCCGAATGACGGCGGCGGCCCGCAGACCGACCCCGCCGTGACGCCGGACGCCCTGCCCGCGCCGACGTCCGCGGCACCCCCACCCGGCGTCACCCATGTGGTGCAGCGCGTTCTGATCGTCGTGGACCGGTTCTTCCCGGCGGTCGGCGGGACCGAGCGGCTGGCCGAATCCGTCGGGGCGTACCTCCAATCGGAGGGAATCGCCGTCGAGGTGGCCACGCGCCCGGCGGCGCAGCGAAGCAGCGCCGAGCACCGGAGCATGCGGATCCATGAGCTGCACGACGTCCCCACCGGGCTGAGCGAGCTCGTGCGAGCGCGGTCCTACGACGTGGTCCTCGCCTTCTCCAACGCCACCGTCTGGCCGGTTCTCGCGTCGCTGCAGTTGCCCCAGCCGAGACCGCGCATCGTCGTCGTGCCCTGTGTCAACGCGAAGGATTCCGCTGAGCTGCGCGGCAACGAGGAGCTGCTGCGAGCCTTTCGGGCGCTCGTCGCCACCGCGGACGTGCTCGGCTACAGCTCCCGCTCCGGCTACGACATCCGGCTCTGGGAGGACCTGGGATTGTCGGGCGAATACGTGCCCAACGCCGTGGAGCGGATCGCTCCCCGAGGCCCGTCGCCCGTCGCCGGGGTACCGCGCGGCGCCTCGCTGCTGCTGGTCGTCGGCAACTTCTGGCCGGAGAAGAACCACACCGGCCTCCTGCACGTCCTGCGCCACCGCCCACCCGGCTGGCACATCGCCATGATCGGCGGCGCGTCGCCCGAGTACCCGAGCCTGATCGACGAGGTCACTCAGCTGGCGCAGCGCGATCCGTGCCTGCACCTCGTCGGGCCGGCCACGCCCGAGCAGGTCTCCGCCGCCATGCAGGAGGCCCAGATCCTGCTCCTCCCGTCCGCGGCAGAGGCCACGCCGCTGGTGCTCCTGGAGGCCATGAGCCACCGGCTGCCGTGGATCGCCACCCCCTCCTGCGGCGCCGCGCACGACCATGCCGGCGGCCTGATCCTGGCGCTGGATCAGTTCGGAGAGGGGATCGGCTTCCTGCTTGACACTCCGCCGGCGGCCCGGACGCTGGGCGACGCGGGCCACGCCCACTGGCGCCACTGTTACACCTGGGAGGTCGTCGGACCGCGGTACGGGAAGCTGCTGCGCGGGGAGGCGCTGCCGGACCTCCGGGCCCCCGAGCCCGCCATCGCCGCCACCGAGACGGTCCGCGCGCGGTTCTATGACGGGCGACCCGCCGCCTCGGTCAACTTGGCCGCGGCGGCCTAGACGCCTGATTGCGCACCGCGTCCGGGCCAGAGGCGCTGTCATACTGCGCGCCGTATGCACGACCTCAGCGCTGACGGTCATCGATGACCCCCGCAGCCCTGAGCGGCCGCTCGGTGCTCGTCACCGGGGCCTATGGACTGCTGGGCAGCTGGCTCGTCAAGTCGCTGTTGGAGCAGGCCGCCCGGGTGACCGTGCTCAAACGCGACTCCGTGGTGGCCTCCGCGCTGCAGATCGAAGGGACGGAGCGTCACGTCAATGTCGCGCACGGCGACATCTGTGACGCCGCGCTGATCGAGCGCGTCCTCGCCGAGTACGAGATCAACACGGTGTTCCACCTGGCCGCGCAGACAATCGTGGGCGTGGCCAACCGGGCCCCCCTGTCAACGTTCGAGGCCAACATCCGCGGCACGTGGACGGTGCTGGAGGCGTGTCGGCTGGTCGGGGTCAGGAGCGTCGTGGTGGCGGCCTCCGACAAGGCGTACGGGATCCATGAGGTCCTCCCCTATCGCGAGGACCATGCCCTGCAACCGGTGTACCCCTATGACGTGTCCAAGGCGGCGACGGACATGATCGCCCGGTCCTACTGGCCGACGTTCAAGCTGCCGGTGGCGGTCACCCGCTTTGCCAACCTCTACGGCGGCGGCGATCTGAACCTGTCACGCCTGGTCCCCGAGGCCGCGCTGGCGGCGATCCAGGGGCGCCGACCGGTGATCCGCTCGGACGGCACCCTGGAGCGCGACTTCCTCTACGTCGAGGATGCGGTCGCCGCATACCTCGCCATCTGGTCACTGCTGGAGGAGGGCCGGGCGGCCGGCGAGGCGTTCAACGCCGGCACCGACACGCCGCACTCGGTGCTGGAGGTGGTGGAGCTCACCTGCAGTGTGGCGGGCAGCGGCGTCAAGCCCGACGTGCGCGGAACGGCGGCGCCCCCAGGCGAGATCCGGCGCCAGTACGTGGACTCGACCAAGCTGCGTCGGCTCTCGGGCTGGGCGCCGAGCGTCACCTTGGAGGAGGGGCTGGCGCGCACGGTCGGCTGGTACCGGGAGCACGCGCACCTGCTGCGGTGAGAACCGTCACCCGACGGGATCGCGGGCGTGGCCGAGCACGCGCGCTCGAGCCATCGCTCCGCGGGCCGCCACATCGGTGCCCAGCGCCGTCCTGAACGCGGGTGCCATGCCGTCGGGACCGACCGGGAAGCCGCTCGCCTCCGTCACCAGCGCCTCCATGGCCCCGTCCGGGGCGGCGAGGACCGGTACGCCGCAGGCCATCGCCTCCATTGCCTGCAGCTCACCGGCGGCGGTGGGCAATGCGATGACGCAATCAATCGCCGCGTACAGCGCCGGTCGGTCCTCACGGCGCAGGTCCGCGGTCTGCACGACGATGTCGGCGATCTCGTCGACCGAGCGCTTCAGCGGCCCGGTGATCAGCCCCACCAGCCAGGCCTCGAATTCGCCGGCAGCCGACGCGTCGCCAAAAACCGGCCACAGCAGGAGCGACACCGGCTCCGCGGCCCCGAACGCCGACACGAAGGCGCCGATGGCCTCCGACAGGCCGACCGGAGGCCGACCGTTCCAGTCAAACACGCACAGGAAGCGCAGACCCCGCAGGGCGACCGGCATGGGCGTCACCCCCGGCCGGTAGTGATCCAGATCCAGGCGTCCGGGTCGCAGAGCAGCGGCGGTGGCGCCGAGGCGGTGAAGGGCGACCGACGCGACCTCGAGTGCGGCGGGAGTGATCTCGGTCAGGGCGGCGAGGCGATCGGCCACCGCGCGGGCGGCCGCGGTCACGACGGCCGGCGTAGGCCGGAGCGCCGTCGCCAGGTCTGCGACCTGCACGGCCTCGTCGAGCATCTCGATCGTCCCCGGACCGGTCTCATCGACGGCGGCCTGAAAGCTGAGCGTCTCGCTCGTGCCCACGACGTCGCCTGGCATGCAGGCGGCAGTCAGCGAGTGACGCAGAGAGCTCCCGCCCACGGCGCGAGCGGCCGCGGTTCGGATGAGCGTGGGGCGGCCGAGCAAGGACGAGAGCGGGGCGGCGATCGCCCGCGCGGCCGCGGTCGCCCCGTGGACGTAGCC
>JBAQGP010000038.1:0-8079 GCA_049287845.1 Solirubrobacteraceae bacterium
GCCGGCACCCGAGACGCCGCCGGCCCAGGACGAGACGGCGCTGGTGGGGATGCTCGCGCTGGGCACCTATCGCCCGATCTGGGCCTCGCCGGAGGTCGAGATCTCCCCCGCGCTGAAGTACCTCATCCCCTCTCAGCAGCTCGAGCTCTCGCCACAGGACGCGCGTCGGCTGCAGATCGTCGACGGCGAGGAGGTCGTGGTGGGTGAGAACGGGACGCGGCTGCGCGCGCGGGCGGTGGTCCGCTCGACGGTGCCGGAGGGGACCGCGTTCCTGGCGGAGGGCCTGATCGCCGATTCGGCCAACGCACTGACGGCGACGGCGGTGGAGGTGCACAAGCCGTGACCATCCTGGCCGCCGTCAACTACTTCGAGCCGTGGTGGGTCCAGATCGTCAAGGCGCTGGTCATCTTCGGCGTCATCTTCGCCGTGCTCCCGATCCTCATCGTCTACGAGCGCAAGCTGCTCGGCCGCTTCCAGGGCCGGTACGGACCCAACCGCGTCGGCCCCTTCGGGCTCATGCAGCCGCTGGCTGAGATCGTCAAATTCGCGGTCAAGGAGCCGTTTCGGCCCACCACGTCGGTCGGGTACCTGTTCCGGATCGCGCCGATGGTGGCCATCCTCACCGCCGTCTCGGCGCTGGCCCTCGTGCCCTTCGGCGACGTTCAGCACGTCTTCGGGCAGCGCGTCGGGCTCTACGGCATCGACGTCTCGATCGGGCCGCTGTACGTGTTCGCCTTCGGCGGCATCTCCTTCTACGGGATCATGCTCGGCGGCTGGGCCTCGGGCTCCAAGTATTCGTTCCTGGGGGCCATGCGCGGTGCGGCGCAGCTCATCTCCTACGAGGTGTCCCAGGGCCTGGCGCTGGTGGGCGTGCTCATCACCGCGGGCACCCTGTCATTGACCGGGATCGTCCACGCCCAGGGCGGCATGTGGTTCTTCATCCCGCAGTTCGCGGGCTTTCTCATCTTCATGACGGCGTCGTTCGCCGAGACCAACCGCGCGCCCTTCGATCTCGTCGAGGCCGACGCGGAGCTGGTCGGCGGGTACTTCACCGAGTACGGCGGCACGGCCTTCGTCGCCTACCTGTTCGCGGAGTACACGAACATGATCGTCGTGTCAGGAATCGCGGTGACGCTGTTCTTCGGCGGCTGGCTGATGCCGTTCGGCATCCATCCCCCCGGCTGGGTCGATCCGTTCGTCGTGCTGTTCAAGATGCTGCTCGTCATCACCTTGTTCATCTGGATCCGGGCGACGCTGCCCCGCCTGCGCTACGACCAGCTGATGTCCTTCGGCTGGAAGATCCTGCTGCCGCTGGCCACTCTCAACCTGCTGGTCACGGCCATCATCGTGGTGTCATGACCCGGAACGATCGACAGAGGAGCAATCCATGACCCCGTACAACCCGGGCGCCGATGTCGTCGAGGTCCTCCGCGCGCCCGGCGGCGGGCCCGTCCGGGGCGCCTACCGGGTGTTCGGCGAGACCCTGCGCGGCCTCAAGACCACGTTCGCGCGGATCGTCGAGGGACCGCACACCATCCAGTACCCCGAGGAGAAGACCCCGGTCTACCCCCGCTTCCGGGGACGCCACAAGCTGCACCGCTTCGAAGACACCGGCTTGGAGAAGTGCGTCGGCTGCTCGCTGTGCGCCGCCGCCTGCCCGGTGGACTGCATCCGCGTCGTCGCGGCGGAGAACACGCCCGAGAATCGCGTCTCGGCCGGCGAGCGCTACGCGGCGGTGTACGAGATCAACCTCAGCCGCTGCATCTTCTGCGGCTACTGCGAGGTCGCCTGCCCGTTCGACGCCATCACCATGGGTCACGACTACGAGATGTCCGATTACACGCGCTCGGACCTCATCTTCACCAAGGAGATGCTGCTGGCTGAGCCGATCGAGCGCACGCCGCTGCGCCGGGAGGGCGAGTGAGCGCGGTCCTCTTCTTCATTGCCGCCATCGGCGCCCTGGCCGGGGCGGTGGGCGTGGTCGTTGTGCGCAACCCGTTCTACAGCGTGCTGGCGCTGGTCTGCCACCTGATCGCGCTGGCCGCGCTGTTCCTGCTGCTGCGCGCCGAGTTCGTGGCCGCCGCGCAGGTCGTCGTCTACGCGGGCGCGGTGATGGTCCTCTACGTGTTCGTGGTCGCCTACGTCGGCGGCGCCGACAACCCCCTGCACCGGCCCGGCGGCGCGCTGAAGGTCCTGGCGCCGCTGTTCGGGCTGGCCGTGGCCATCGAGCTGTGCATCGCCGTCCTGGGCACGGCGCTGAAGGGGGTGTCCTCTCACGGAGCGCCGTACGTCCCGGGCTTCGGCACCCCCATGCATATCGGCACCCTGTTTCTGACCACCTACCTGTTCCCCTTTGAGGTGGCGTCGCTGCTGCTGCTGGTGGCGGCGATCGGCGCCGTGGTGCTGGCGCGCCGCCGGCGGGGCCTGGAGCCCGAGGAGGAGGCCGGGCCCGCCGTGCGCGTGCTGCGTCCGGTGTTCACCGGGACGATGGCCGAGGCCGCGGGGTTCCGCGGTGGCGGAGGGACGACCACCGACGCCGAGTCCCACGCACAGACCGAGCCGATCGGGGCCCTGACCACTCCCCCCGCGGGAGTGGGAGGCGCGCCCGACAAGCCCGAGGGAGGCTGGTAATGGCCATCGGGTGGTATCTGACCGTCTCGGCCCTCATCTTCTGCATCGGCGCCGTCGGCGTCGTCACCCGCCCCAACCCGCTGGTGATCCTGCTCTGCCTCGAGCTCATGCTCAACGCCGGCAACCTGGCCCTGGTCGCGTTCTCGCGGATGTGGGGCCACGAGGACGGGCAGATCTTCGCGCTGATCGTGATGGTGGTCGCCGCCTGCGAGGTGACGGTCGGGTTGGGCCTGATCGTGGCCATCTACCGGCGCCGGCTGCCGGTCAACGTCGACGACCTCAACGAGCTGCACGGGTGACCCGGGCGTGAGCGCGACGACGTTCGGCTGGCTGATCCTGCTCTTCCCGCTGCTGGGGACGATCCTCATCGGCGTGGGCTACCGGCGGCTCCCCGGGACGAGCGCCGGGTGGCTGGCGACCGTGGCGATCGCGCTGGCCTTCGTGGCCGCCATCGGCGCGCTGTTCTCGCTGCTGGGCGACTCCGCCACTCACCGGGAGCTGACCTCGAAGCTGTGGAGCTACGACGTCACCGTCGGAGTGGACGCCCAGCTCTCCATCCTGGTGGACCCGCTCTCGATCTTCATGGCGCTCGTGGTGTCGGGGGTCTCGACGCTCATCCACATGTACTCGATCGCGTACATGAAGTCCGACCGCGGCTACAACCGGTACTTCGCCTACCTCAACTTCTTCGTCTTCTCGATGCTGGTGCTGGTGCTGGCGGGCAACTTCCTGCTGCTCATCGTCGGCTGGGCCTTCGTCGGCGCCGCGTCCTACCTGCTCATCTCCTTCTGGTACCGGCGCAGCACCGCGACCAGGGCCGGCATCAAGGCCTTCGTCATCAACGTGCTCGGCGACGTCGGGCTCGTCCTGGGCACGTTCTTCATCTTCCGCCACACCCACAGCCTCGACTTCCAGAAGGCGTTCGCCGCCGCGCCCCACGTCTTTCACCACAACGGCACCGACGTGGTGGCCGGCTGCCTGCTGCTGCTCGTCGGCGCGTTCGCCAAGTCCGCCCAGGTCCCGTTGCACACCTGGCTACCCGACGCCATGGAGGGTCCCACGCCGGTCTCGGCGCTGATCCACGCCGCCACCATGGTGACCGCGGGGGTGTACCTGATCGCGCGCATGCACCCGCTGTTCGAGATCGCCACCATCGCAGCGGACGTGGGCGCGATCGTGGGGTGTCTGACCCTGCTGATCGCGGCCAGCATCGCCATCGTCCAGACCGATCTGAAGCGCGTGATCGCCTACTCGACGATGTCGCAGATCGGCTACATGGTGATGGGGGTCTCCGTGGGCGCCTACTCCGCGGGCCTGTTTCACCTCATGACCCACGCGTTCTTCAAGGCTCTGCTGTTCATGTCCGCGGGCTCGCTGATCAGCGCCATGGGCGGCGAGCAGTCGCTGGACCGGATGCGCGGCTTCCGCAAGGCGATGCCGTTCACCTTCATCTGCTTCATCATCGGCGGCCTGGCGCTCTCAGGCCTGCCTCCGTTCAGTGGCTGGCTGTCCAAGGACGACATCATCGGCTACCTGGATCACCGCGGGGGTGGCTTCCTCATCCTGGGCATCGCCGGCTATGTCGGTGCGCTCCTGACCGGCATCTACACGTTCCGGATGATCTTCCGCGCGTTCTGGGGTGAGCCCTGCGAGGAGGCGCGCGAGCTCGAGCACGGCCACCTCGTCCACCACGACGTCCCCACCAATCCTCAGACCGGCGAGGCCGAGGACACCGACGTGGGCTTCCCCGGCTCCGAGCATCACATCGCCGAGCGCGACTGGGCCATGCGACTGCCGATGGGCGTCCTGGCCTTCCTCGCGGCCGTCGGCGGCGTGCTCCAGATCCCGGGCATCGACGACGCCATCAGCAAGTTCCTGGACCCGACGTTCGCCGGTTCCCGGCTCTTCCGCCTGCAGGCCAGCACGGGCGCCGACTGGGTCGGCCTGATCATCGGCGCGCTGGTGGCGATCCTGGGCATCTCGATCGCGTACCGCACGTGGGTGCTCCGGCCCGGCACCTCGGCCGCGCTCCAGGGGCGGCTGGCGCGAGTGCACACGTTCCTCTACAACAAGTGGTACTTCGACGAGCTGATCGACATGATCGTCGTCCGACCCGCGCAGTGGCTGGGCCGCTTCGGTGAGTCGGTGCTGGAGCGCGGCGTGATCGCCGGGGGCATCACCGGTGGCACCACCGGGATCGTCCGCGCGGCCTCGGCGGGGGTCCGGCGGGCCCAGACCGGCTACGTGCGCTACTACGCCGCGGTGGTCGTCGTGGGCATCTCCGGCATGGCCCTCTACTTCCTCATCTCCGCGTCATGACACTCAGCATCCTCATCTGGGTCCCCCTCGCGCTGTCGCTGGTGGCGACGCTGCTGCCGGGTAGGTTGGCCGGGCGCGCCGCCGTGGTCTGGAGCGCGATCACGCTGGGCCTGGCCATCAGCTTCCTGGCACGCTTTGCCACGGGCGGTGCAGGCCTGCAGTTCGTCACCGACAAGGTGTGGATCTCCGCGCTGGGAATCCACTACAAGCTGGGGCTCGACGGGCTCAACGTGGCGCTGGTGATGACCACAACGATCATCTTCGCGGCCGCGCTGCTGTGGTCCTCGACGCACGAGTGGGAGCGCCCGCGGGTCTTCTACTTCCACTTCGGGCTGGCCGAGAGCGCCGTGCTCGGCGCCTTCTGCGCCCAGGACCTGGCGCTGTTCGTGGCCTTCTTTGATCTGATGCTCATCCCCTTCTACTTCCTCTCGGGGATGTGGGGTGGACCTGACCGCGTGCGAGCGACGACGCGGCTGGTCATCTACACCCTGGTCGGCTCCTTCTTCATGCTGGTCGCCGCCATCGCCACCGGCGCCCTGGCCTCCAGCCAGCACGGCACGCCGATCACGTTCGTGCTCAGCTCGCTGCGCGGCCTGCCGCTCTCGCACACCACCCAGACCTGGGTGTTCCTGGCCTTCGCCGTGGCCTTCCTGGTCAAGATGCCGCTCATCCCCTTCCACGGCTGGCTGCCCGACGGCTACAAGGCGATGCCGATTCCGGCGGTGGCGGTGTTCTCCGCGATCCTGTCCAAGGTCGCCGCGTACGGCTTCCTGCGCATCGTGCTCCCGCTGTTCCCCTACGCCGCCGCGCACTTCCAGATGCTCATGCTGCTCATCGCGCTGGTATCCATCATCTGGGCGACGCTGGTGGCCATGACCACGCCCGACGCCCGGCTGGTCGTCGCCTACTCGAGTGTGGCCCAGCTCGGCTTCATCATGCTCGGCGTGTTCTCGCTGCGGCCCCAGGGCGTTCAGGGCGCGCTGCTGCAGATGGTCAACCACGCGCTGGTCACGGCGCCCCTGTTCTTCATCGTCGCCGCGCTGGCCGTGCGCGCGGGCGGGTCTGAGAAGCTCGCCGACATGGGCGGAGTCGCCTTCCGCGCGCCGGTCCTGGCCAGCCTGTTCCTGGTCGCGACGTTCGTGTGGCTGGCGATGCCGGGCTCAGCCAACTTCGTCGGGGAGTTCATGATCCTGCTGGGCGTGTTCAACGCCAAGCTGCCGATCGCGCTGGTGGCCTCGCTCGGGGTCGTCGGGGCGGCGGCCTACGCGCTGCGCGCCTTCATCACCACCATGCACAACCGCGTGGGCCCGCGCGTGAGCTCGTTGGACATATCGATCGGCGACGCGCTGCCCATCATCGGCCTGCTCGCCGTCATCCTGGTGCTCGCGTTCTATCCGCAGTTCGGGCTGCGGCGCTCCGAGCCGACGGTGAAGGCCGCAGTGGCGCCGGCCCAGGCCCAGCTCGCTCAGGCGTCCGGGAGTGCACACAGGGTGGCCCAGATCCCATGAGCACGATGATCCTGGCCGCCGCCCATCTCAAGGGCCCGCACATCGACTGGGCCTCGTTCATGCCGTTGGTCGTCCTCGGCGTGGGGGCGCTGGTGGTGCTGATGATCGGCCTGTTCGGCACGGTGGCGCGCAACGTGGTCGTCCCCGCGGTCACCGTCGCCACCCTGGTCGCCTCGATCGTCCTGGAGATCACCCGCCTGCCCCACCACACCTCGATCATCTCGGGCGCGCTGGCGGTCGACGGGCTGGCCATGGTGCTCGACATGATCTTCGCCGTGGCGGCGATCGCCGCCGTCGTGCTGTCCTTGCGCGCCGAGGCGCTGCGCAGTGCCGGCGCGGGCGAGTACAACTCGCTCATCCTCTTCAGCGTGCTGGGTATGGCCGTGCTGGTCTCCGCCCAGAACCTGGTGACGCTGTTCGTGGGCTTCGAGCTGCTGTCGATCCCGCTGTACGTCCTGTGCGCCTCGGAGTTTCGCCGTGAGGGCTCGCTGGAGTCAGGCCTGAAGTACCTGGTCATCGGCTCGGTGGGCTCGGCCACGCTCGTCTACGGGCTGGCGCTCGTCTACGGCGCCACCGGCTCGACGCAGTTCGCGGGCATCTCCAGCGCCATCCACTCCGGCGGCGTCGGCCATGGCCTGCTCGGCGACCCGATGCTGTTCACCGGTCTGGCCCTGGTCATCGTCGGGTTCGCCTTCAAGGCGTCGGTGGCCCCGTTTCACCAATGGACCCCCGATGTCTACGAGGGCGCGCCGACGCCGGTCACGGCGTTCATGGCCACCGCCACCAAGGCGGCCGCCCTGGGCGTGCTGCTGCGCTTCTTCGACGTTGCCGCCATTCACGCCCACAGCACCTGGGCCCCCGCCCTGGCGACCATCGCCGCCATCACGATCATCGTGGGCAACGTCGGGGCGCTCAGCCAGTCCTCGCTCAAGCGCATGCTCGGCTACTCGAGCGTCGGCCAGGCCGGCTACATGCTGACCGGCGTGATCGTCGCCACCCAACTCGGGGTCGACGCCACCGTCCTGTACCTGGGTCTCTACCTGTTCATGAACCTGGCGGCGTTCGCGGTGATCGTCGCCGTCCAGCACCAACGAGCCGACGGCGATGAGCTGGCCGGGCTGGCGGGCCTCGGCCGGCGCGACCCGTGGCTGGCCTGGCCGATGTCGATCGCCATGCTGGCGCTGGCCGGCATCCCCGGAACCGTCGGCTTCATCGGCAAGTTCCAGCTCATCCACGCGCTCGTCGCCGGTGGCTACACCTGGCTGGCCATCGTGCTTGTGATCGGCTCGATGATCTCGCTGGGCTACTACCTGCGGGTGATCGCCGCGCTGTGGATGCGCGACGAGGTCCCTGCTCCCGCGCCGGAGATCCAGAGCGTCCTCATGGGTCGCGGCGGCCTGGCGCCCATCGCCGGCGGCTCGTCCGAGGCTGACGAGGAGGGCGGCTTCGTCGCCGTCTCGCGGACGCGCGGCGTGAGGACGGCCCGGTCCGCGCCGGAGATCACCGCGGTGGCTGTGCTCTTCGCCGCCGCCACCGTGTTCTTCGGGATCTTCCCGTCTCCGCTGTTTGATCTCGCCGCCCATGCCGGGCGGGCGCTGGGCCTGGGCTAGCTCTGCCGGCC
>JBAQGP010000039.1:0-11533 GCA_049287845.1 Solirubrobacteraceae bacterium
CTGATCGGGGCGTCGCCGCCCGCCGCGGGCTCACCGGAAGGGTGCGCGCTCTCCGGTTAACCCCACCCTCGCACGCCAGCCGCCCGGATTGTCCACGGCTCCCCTGTCACCGACCATCAACTCATGCACAAATCATCTTCCATATTCAAAGCGGCCGGGCGTGACCTGGTGTACGTACTGGGTGTGCTGGCCGCCAGCATCGTTGAGTTCGTGGTGTGGGTGACGGGGCTGTCGCTGGCGGCGTCGCTGCTGGTGCTGGTGATTGGCGTAGTGGTCTGGCTCGCCGTGGCCTGCATCTTCCGCTTCACGGCCGGCGTTGACCGGCGCACGGCGGGCTGGTATCGCCGCCGTCCCATCCGCGGTCACTACCGCGACCCCCATGACCGCGCGCTTCTCTCCCGCGCGCGGGTCGTCAGCACCGACCCGCGGACCTGGAAGGATCTTGCCTGGCTGGTGCTCAACTCCACGCTCGGGTTCCTGCTGGCGACGGTCGCGATCACCGTCACCGCGCTGGCGATCAGCTACGTCCTGATGCCGCTGTGGTGGTGGGCGATCACCGACCCCAGCAAGCAGTACGCCACGCTCAACCTCGGCATCTACACGGTCACGTCGACCGGCTGGGCGCTGGTCACGACCGGACTGGGGCTGGTCCTCCTCCCGGTCGCCGCGCTGCTCAACCGTGCCACCGCCGCCGGTCATGCCGGCCTGGCCGCGAGGCTCCTGGGTCCGGCTCGGCATGGGTCGGTCGCGACCTGAGCTCCGAGCCGGACGCGCCTGGACAAGGCACTGGCGGCGCGTCGGCGTCTGGCTCGTTCGTGGTGACTCTGACTGACGGACACGCTCAAGGAGATACAGTCTGCGGCTTGCGGACCTGTCGATGGCTGGGACGTGGAGGGTCCACCCGTACAACCGACTGGAGGTGGGCATGGGCTTGCTGGACAAGCTGAAGGGGAGCAAGCCGGCGAAGCCAGGGGTTGCTCCGGTTTCGGTCGGCGACCTGCGCTCGGCGCTCCTGCGCCTGAGCCGCGACACCGCGCCGTGGCAGGTCCGGGACGGCGCCGAGGACGGCTGCGATCTGGTGGCCGAGTGGCGGATCGTCGACGCCCAGTGGTACGGCATCTTCTTTGGCTACGGCCTCAACAAGGTGTTCCGGGTCAAGCTGAAGTTCGACGAGGAGGCGCACGAGGTTCGCAACGTCGACGAGCAGGCAACCGTCACGTGGCGCGACGGAATCCCCTCGGTGAGCAAGTCATGGTCCCGCGGACAGATCAACGAGATCGAGTCTGGCCAGGCGCTCGGGTTCACCGAAGAAGGTGAGTTCGGTCAGGTCTACAACTACAAATTCCGCTCCAGCGAGATCAAGGATCCGCTGCGCGATGCGGTCATCGAGCACGGGTGGGGCTGGAAGGCCGTGTCGTTCAAGCTGTGAACGCCTCCGCCGGGCCGCGCATCGCGCGCTAGCCGAACCGCACGCTGCTGGCCGCGTCGACGAACGCGGGGTCCCACGTCCCCATCTGGTCAACGGTGCAGGTACCGGTCAGATAGATCAGGTCCCGCTCTTCCGGGCCCTGCCTGCCGGAGCCCCCCTCCTCGCCGTACGCATCGGGCGACGGTGCGAGGAGACAGGCGGTCATCTGATAGAGCGGGCCGCTGCCCGACCGTCCGGCATGGGTGAAGGCGGTGATCCGCACCGTGCCCGCGCTCCCGGCGACGGTCCGCCCGGTCCTCAGCTCGGCTCCGGGGAGCGCGGCCGCATCGGCCTCGAGCCGGGCGGCGAGGGCTTCCAAGGTCATGTCGGCGCTGACACGGTTGTGGCCGACCACCAGGTTTGGCGCGAACCCCTCCCCCACCTCGGCGACCAGCGCCCCCGCGTTCTCGGGCGCATCGCGTTGTTGCATCTCCTGCGGCGCCCACACCTCGAACATCGGGCCTCCGTCCGGGGAGAAGACGAACAAGCTCAGTCGCATCGCGATCCGTGCTCCGTCGACCACCGCCGGCCTACCAGTTCCACGGCATCACGTTGTTGACATCGCTGACGACCTTCGACGGGTCGACGGACACCGACCCGCCGATATCAAGACCAAGTCCCAGCGTCGCGCCGACGTTCCAGGAGACACCGATCTTGTGGGCCGACACGTCGACCGAGCCGCTCGCCTGGGCGCCAATGCCGGCGCTGACGCCGACATGCCCGGAAGCCGACCCCGGGCCGACGTTGGCCGTTCCCGAGGCGTTGGCCTGGGCACCGGCGAAGACCGACCCGCTTGCGGTGGCGCCGATGCCGCTCAGACCGAACTGACCGTTGGCGTCGCCGTCGGCCTCAGCGCCGCCGAGCTCGTTGACGGTGCCGGTTCCCCCGAGCTGGCTCCAGCCTGCGTTCCCGGTCACGGTCCCCTGCTCCCCGGCGAAGGCCTGCACCGAGGCATCACCCTGGACGCCGCTGATGCTGGCGCTCCCGCTGGCCGTCGCCGACGCGCCCGCGCCGGCCTGGAAGAGCCCCTGCCAGTTGGCGAGCGACGAACCGCCGCCCGTCGCTGCCGAGAACCCGGCGAAGATGGAGGCGCTGTCTGACCCCGACATGCCGTTCACGAACGCGTTGACGGCCCCTGCCACCGGCGGTGAGCTGATCGCCACGGCACCGAGGGCGAGGCCCGCGACACCTGCCGCCTTCTCCGCCTCCTCCAGCGCCTGGCCGCCCTTCTTCTGCCACATCGTGAAATGGTCGGCGGCATTCTTCAGGTTCTTCGTCGCGGTCGATTGGTCGGTCTCAGCCTTGGCGAGAGCACTGCGGGCCGCCTGGAGGTTGCGGTTGGCCTGCTGAGCAGCCCCAGCCGCACCGGCCGCAGCCTGGGGCGCAGCTGCGGCGTGGTTGGCCGCGACGACCGCCGCCATCGCGGTCTTGACCCGCGCCTCGGCTGCAGCCTTGGCCGCCTCGGCCGCTGCCAGCTTGTCCTGCCAGTCATTGACCTCGTTCATCCAATGGATCGCGTTCTTCAGCGCGACGCGACCCTGGCCCTGGGCGTTGCCCAACTCGGCGCTGAATCGCTTGAGCGCGCTGCCAACGGAGCGCGCCTCCGCCGCGGACACCTCGTAGTGACCGGACATCACCGCCGAGAGGGACTGGTACTGCTTGCTCGCGTCGCCGGTCCAGCCGGTCAAGAGCACGCCCGCAGTGGACTTAATCAGCGAGCTGTGAGACTCGAGCGTGCTGGCCAGGCGATGGTGCCAGCCGCCGGCGGCGGAGATCGTCTCGGGGTCTCCGGTGGCAACGGTAACCCCTGGATCGGTAAGCGGGGTGGGCGAGGCGGACATCTGAGATCTCCCGTGCGTCAGCTGCTCTGCGAAGTAGCCGAACCGCCCGCGGCGCCCTCCACGGCCGCGTCAGACGCCCTGTAGGCAGCAGCAGCGCCGCGCATCGCGCCCTGCAGGCGCTCGCCCGCCAGCCCAAAGTGCGGAAGAGCCGCCGCCCAATCACCCATCACGGCGCTGAGTGCGCCGTCCAGCGGGGTCTGCGCCGCCGCCGAGACGTGACTTCCGACCTGGCCGTGAAGCTCCGCCGCGTCGGCCGAGATGGCGCCCAGCCGTCCCGACATCTCCTCCACCATGCTCGTGACCACTGAAAACTCTGACATCCGGCCCATAGGATGGCCGGCGGCGCGGCGCCCGACAAGTGACCCACGGTATGCAAATGACCATACCTCGCCCCGGTTGACTCTGGCTCGGGCGTCGTCGCAGTAGGCTGGCGGCGACAGGCTGGCATCTCACGTCGGCCGCGATGAAGGCCTTGCGCAGCCGAGAACAGCGCCACCCATGGTCCATTTGTATGAAGGGCGGTACCCGCCGGCGGCGTGAGTCCCGCCAAGAAGGCGGGGCCCGACATCCGCCGAGCTCGCCGGGCACGCGGCCACAGTTGCTGGGGACACCTCGTCATCGCTCCTCTCTGGGTCGCCTATCAAGCCAATCTGGGCACCCTGCTTCGCACCTGCGACGCCACCGGCGCCTGCATCGCGGTCCCCGACACCCCGCATTACCACCAAGCGCTGACCATCGGAGACTCGCGTGATCTGGCCCGGCGCTGCTGCATCCACTGGATCAACACCGGCAAGGACCGCTGGATCCGACTGCAACGCCAGAGCGGATGGCGGATCCTCGCCGTCGAACTGGCCGACGACGCGATCGCGCTCCCGCGTCTAGCGGCCGCCGCAGAACCGACCGTCGTCCTCCTCGGCCACGAGACTCACGGCGTCCCTGCCGAGCACGTCGAGAGCGCCGACGCGTGCGTCGAGATCCCGATGGTCGGGCGCGGCGCGAGCCTCAACGTCGCGGTGGCCGGCAGCCTGGTCCTCTACCGCCTCGCCGGCCTTGCCTAGCGCGAGCGAGACCCCGGCTTGGGGGCGAGCGCAGGTCCGCGATGCGCAAGTGTGTGCTCGTACATCCGCGGGGTAGTTACGCCTAAAGCCGCCTCAGGAGCGAAGCCCATGAAGAAGATCCTCGAGTTCATCTGCTGCATTCTGCACCCGGTCGCCGTGGTGCTGATCTGGGTCAACCTTCTCGTCCGGCGGGACATGGGACTGGTCGAGAGGTTGACATGGGCGATCGCCTCGATCGTCCCGTTCGTTCCGTTCGTCTACGTGCTCACCGGCCACGACTTCATCTGAGCCGGCGTCGGGCGACCGCGTCGGCCAGGGAGCCGTCGACGATCAGTGGCCGGTAACGATGGCCTCGGGCTGTCCTGGGCGCGCCGAAGGCGGCGGGTCCAGGCGCCCCGACAAGAGGGCTCCCAGGATCGCGGACGCGGCTCCCAGTCCGGCGGAGGCACGGAACGCCAGCGGCGACATGTCGTCACGCGCCAGGACGCAGGCGACACAATCCACGGTGTCCGAGAGCGCGGACCCTTCCAGCCACCCCCGCACCGGTGCGCCGCGGTCAAGGGCGATCACCGTCCCGAGTCCGAGCGCGACGTCTCGGGCGCCCAGCATGCGGGCAAACAGAGCGCTGATCTCGTTCGACGCCCTCCCGCGACTCATCGCCCGGGTGGCCAGGCGAGGGCTCACGACGGCCGCAATGCCGATCGCGATTCGGCACCGGGCGGCTGACATGGCCAACGTCGCGGCTTGCATTCCCTGATCGTACGGGTTCTGCTCGGCGTGTTGCGCGAGCCCCTGAGGGTCGTCGCGCCCGAGAAGACGTGTGATCACGGCTCGGGACCGGTCGCGGGACGTTTGGGTTTCGCTATGGGGGCTGGGGTAACTGACCCGCATCCGATGTCCTGCCCCGTCCTTCGAGCACCCGCGCGCCGGCAGCAAGATGCCGCTGTCGATGGACTCTGCGGCGCTTGAGCGGCTGAGACTCGTCTAGACATGCGAGTTGTCGTCATCGGTGCCACGGGGAACGTCGGCACGAGCCTCCTCCGCGCCCTGACTGCCGATGCCGCGGTCGACGAGATCGTCGCGGTGGCCCGGCGCCATCCCCTGCGCCCGCTTGACGGTGCGACGTTCGTGCAGGCCGATGTCACCAGCAGCGCGCTTGAGCCGATCTTCGCCGGTGCCGACGCGGTCGTGCACCTGGCGTGGTTGATCCAGCCCGGCCGCGACGAGACGGTGACGCGGCGGGTCAACGTGGATGGCAGCCGACGCGTCTTTGAGGCCGTCGTCGCCGCCGGGGTGCCCGCGCTCGTCTACGCGTCATCGGTTGGCGCGTATTCCCCGGGCCCCAAGGACCGTCGGGTAGATGAGACCTGGCCCACCGGGGGCATCGCCACCTCGTTCTACTCGCGTCACAAGTCCGAGGTGGAGCGCCTGCTCGACCGGCTCGGTGAGGAGCACCCGCGGCTGCGCATCGTCCGCCTGCGCCCCGGGCTCATCTTCAAGCGGCAAGCGGCCACGGAGATCCGGCGCTTGTTCATCGGGCCGCTGCTACCCAGCGCGCTCATGCGGGCCTCGCTGGTTCCCGTGTTCCCCGATATTCCGCGGCTGCGCTTTCAGGCAGTGCACTCCGACGACATCGGCGAGGCCTACCGGGCCGCGGTCCTCTCCGACCGCGCCGGCCCCTTCAACATCGCCGCCGAGCCGCCGCTCGGCCCCCCAGAGCTGGCGGCGATGCTCCAGGCCCGGCTCGTCAGCGTGCCGAGGGCCGGCGGGGCTCTGCGCACCGGCGCTGCGGCCACCTACCGGCTGCGCCTCCAGCCGGCCGAGCCGGGTTGGGTCGATATGGGATTGGGCGTACCGCTGATGAGCACCGAACGCGCCCGCCGCGAGCTGGCCTGGGAGCCGCGGCGCTCGGCCACCGAGGCGATCGCCGAGCTCGCCGCCGGCCTGCGCGAGAACGCCGATGATGACACCGCCCCCCTGGCGCGCTCCACCACGGGCCCAGCACGCGTGCGCGAGTTCATGACCGGGTTGGGGCAGCGTCAGTGACCTCCAGCCCGGCCCGGTCGAAGGCGCGAGGCGGCGCGGGCACCGGGTCGCCATGAAGGTAGAACCCAACGTCGCACCGGGTGTGCACCGCGTCGAGGACTCGTTCACCAATTGGTATCTCATCGAGCAGGACGGCCGGCTGACGATCGTCGACACCGGCGTCCCGAGCTCATGGGGATCGTTGCACCAGGCGCTCCCGCGTCTCGGACGCTCGGCCGGCGACATCGAGGCGGTGGTCCTCACACATGCGCACTTCGATCATCTGGGGTTTGCCGAGCGCGCACGAACGGTGCTTGACGTTCCGGTCTACGTGCACGAGGCCGACGTGCCGCTCACGCGTCACCCGTGGCGTTATGACCACGAACGGGCGCGCGCGTACTACTTCGCGACCCAGATCCGAGCCCTGCCGATGGTCGCGTCCTTCGTGCGTCACCGCGCCTGGTGGCCCTCGCCCGTGCGCGACGTGGTCCGCTATGAGACCGGAGTGCTACCCGTTCCGGGAGAGCCCCGCGTGCTACTCACGCCGGGCCACACGCATGGACATTGTGCCCTGTACCTCCCCGATCGCGACGTTGTGATCGCCGGCGATGCCGTGGTCACCCTGGATCCGTATACCGGCCGCACCGGACCCCGGATCGTCGCCGCAGCCGCGACCGTGGACACCCGCCGCAACCTCCACACGCTGCAAGCGATCGCCGACACCGGCGCGCAAACGGTCCTCGTGGGTCATGGCGATCCGTGGACCGACGGTGCTCCCAGCATCGTGCAGGCGGCCCGGGAAGCGGGCCCGGCGTGACCACGATGTGACACGCGGGCTCACCGCGCGTGTCAACCACCGGTCCGCTTACCGCGAAGGGTAGGTCAGCCGCTCGCGCTGCCGTTCACGGCTGACGCTGACGAGGAAGACCGCACCGACGATCACAGCGATCACTCCGTGGGCCAGCGCGGCAATGACCCGCGCGTATGCGACGGCCGCCGTCATCTCAATGGATCGGGGCCCGGCTTGTCCTGACGTCCTTGAGCGCGCCACGCCGATACGACAATCGTCCTCGATTTGCGAAAGAGCTAAAGGAATGGACCCGGCTGCCGATACATCCTGTGAAGGAGGGTTGAGCCACGTTCACGATCAACGAAGCAGCCACGGTTCTCAACGTAAGCGCGGACACGCTGCGCCTGTGGGAGGAGCGGTACGGCTTCCCGGCGCCGGCGCGTACCCCCGACGGACGCGATGAGTACGACCGCGACCAGATGATCGGCCTCCGCGAGGCTCTACAGAACAGCAGATCGGTCACTCGCGCTGTCGCCGAGGCGCGAGCGACGCGCAGTCGACCCCCCGCCGCACCGTTTAGTTAGGTAGGGCTGGGGGTTCTGCCCAGGCCGTACGGTTTAACGGGTCAGGCTGCTGACGCAGGCGAGTGCCGGCTGGCGCTCGGTGAGGGGCTGGGGGGCCAGGTCCAGCTCTGCGGCCGGGACAGGTCGGCTGATCGCATAGCCCTGCGCGAGGTCGCAGCCCAGCTCGTGGAGGAGCCCGAGCGCCGTCGGGTCCTCGATGCCCTCGGCGACCACCTGCAGGCCGAGCGCGTGCCCGAGTTCGGCCAATGCGCGCACCAGTTCCGCATCGCGGGTGCGAACGTTGCCGGACAGCGGGGAGATGAACCGGCGGTCGAGTTTGAGCTCGGCGACCCGGAGGTCGCTGACGTAGGCCAATGAGGTAAATCCGGAGCCAAAATCGTCGATCGAGATCTGAACGCCGAGCGCGGCCAGCCTGGCGACCGCGTGCTGAGCCCGTGCGAAGTCGTCGATGATGCTCGTCTCGGTGATCTCGAGCAGCAGCGCCTGTGCATCCAGATTCGTCGCCGCCAGAAGCCGCTCGACCGTATGGGGAAGCTCGGGATCGATCAGGTCGCTGGCGGAGATGTTGACCGACACCCGCAGGTCGTGGCCGTTGGCGCGCCACCGCGCGCACTGGGCCAGCGCGTCCGATAGCACCCAGCGGGTGAGCTGGTCCATCATCCCGGCCTCCTGAGCCAGGGAGAGGAACCTCACCGGTGCGATCAGCCCGTGCTCGGGATGCTGCCAGCGCACGAGCGCTTCGACAGTGCGGACCTGCCCGCTGCGCAGCTCGAGTTGGGGCTGGTAGTGCAGAACCAGGTCACCGGCGGCGAGCGCGGCCTGCAGCTCGTCGGCCAGTCGCAGCTTGTCCGCGCCGCGGTCGAGCCGATGGTCATAGCGGGCGTAGGCCGCTCCATCAAGCTTGGCGCGGTACATCGCGATGTCCGCGCAGCGCATCAGCCCTTCGGCGTCCATCGCGTCGTCGGGCCCCAGCGCAATGCCGACGCTCGCGCCGATCCTGGCGGTGACCGCAGCCAGCTGGAAAGGCTCCTCGAGGCTGTGGCTCAGCCGCGCGGCGATCTCCTGGGCTTCGTCGGCTTCGGCGTCGATCAAAAGCGCGACGAACTCGTCGCCCCCCACTCTGACGAGCAGGTCGTTGTCGCGCAGCGAGCGATCAAACCGAGATGCGACCTGTCTGAGGACTTCGTCGCCCACCGGATGACCGAACGCATCGTTGATTCGCTTGAAACCGTCGAGGTCGATAAACAGGAACGCGAGCTGGGGTGAGTCGCCGTCGGCGTCGGCGAATAGTGCGTCCAGAGCGGCGAACAGGCGCCGCCGGTTGCCCAGCCCGGTGAGATAGTCGGTGATCGACTGCTGGTGGCGGGTATGGCTCTGAGCGCGCAGCTGCCGAACTGACCGCCACGTCCGCCCGACGACCAGCACCAGCGTCGCGCTCGCCAGCCCGATGGCGACGTGATTGACGTGATCCACGGTGCCCAGCAGCAGAATCGCCAGGCCGGCGGTGGCGGCCAGCCCCGGCAGGACGAAGCCGGGAGACCGCTGCGTAGCGAGCGGATCCGGGCGGCCGACCCGCACCCACATGGCAAGCGACATGAGCAGCGACGAAATGGGCCACGCGATCGCGTTGACGATTGTCCCCACGTGGGAGGCGCCGATCGAGGACTGCAGCAGGGCGAACGTGTCACCGCAGACGTTGACGGTCAACCCCAGCGCGATCAGCAGCCACGGTGCCTTGCGACGGCCTGACATCGCCGCGGTACCGCCGATGACGAGGAGCAACAGCAACACATCCCCGACGGGGTAGGCGAGGTTGACCGCGGTGGCCCACGCGGACTGGTGAGTGCTGCGAACGATGCTCGAGAACGCGAAGGCAGCGCACACGGCGCCGGCGCCGAGCCCGGCGACCGCGCCGTCAAGCCAGTTGGGCGAGCTCAGCCGGCGCGTCTCGCCGCGCACCAGGAGCACGACCGCCACGTAGGAGAACGGGAAGAAGCTGAGGTAGAAGGCGTCAGCCGGGGACGGGGCCGGCGGCGTTGCACCACCAAGGGACTCGATCGTCAGCGCGATATCGCCGAGGCTCCAGCAGATCACCGCCACGCCGAGCACGATCGAGACCACCGACCCGGACCGCCGGCTGCGACCACCGAGGAGGCAGAGCGCGCCGCACACCAGCTCAAACGCGTCGACGCCCCAGCCATCGACCGCGGTCGAGTGAGCGGACGCCGGCCGCACCGACAGCCACACCGCGTACCCGGCCAGCAGGACGCCCAGGGTCCCATACACGAGCCAGACCGGGCGGAGTCGCTGACGGTCCGCCGGATGCGACTGCTCCTTAAGCTCAACTTTCGCCAGCATTGTCGTTGACTAATCGACACGGGACGTCCCGGGCTGAAGCGTCGCCTCGTCAGGACGCCTGAGCGTCCGCCGGGCACCCGCCGGACACCGCTCACAGTTCTCAGACGAGCGTGATGTCCCTGGCCGGGACCGGGCCTGATCTAGATCCGTTGAGTCTCGTGCTCTGCCCAGGGGGTAGAAGAGGTGTGGGCTCGCGGGTCGGCCGCGGGCGTTCGACGCGGAGGTGGAAATGACCAGGGTCAAGTCGTTGGCAACGCTCGCTATGTGCGCCGGCGTCGCCGCGATCGCGCCGGCAGCCTCGGCCGCACCGATCTCCAAGGCAACGCGATTTCAGGCGCTCGGTATCAAGGTCAGCTGCGGTATCGAGATCCACAGCCCCTCGACCCCGCCCCGTGAGGTCCTGTGCGCGGCACGGGGGATCCCGGCGCCGAAGGGTCCGGGAGCGGGCGATCCCGGGTTTGTACAGCTCGCGGTGATCGGAGCCCCGCGGCTGCTGCGCCTGAGCCAGGATTCGTTTGTCGCTGGCGCAACCACACACCTGGCGCGCGGACGGTTGTGGAATCAGCTCGGCGTGACCTGTCACGTGGCAGAGGCGACCGTGATGTGCTTCAACGGCAACAACCACGGCTTTGTGATCGGAAACGGGCATTACCGCTCGTTCTGATCCTCGGAAGCCCGCCCGCGGCACAGGCACGGCGCAGACACAGAGATGGGTGGGGGCGGATCGGCCTGGAAGAACTGCCACACGACCTCGGCCGCCGGGCGCGCCCCCAGCGTTGCCGGCGATCCGTGGCCTGTGTGCAACGAATTGGGGTGAGGGCTTGTGAGACGTCCGGGCTATCGGGGGCGGAGCCCGTCGATCCCAAGATCGAGGTGGCGGCGCCAGTCAAAGCCCGACGCGGGGTGGGCCATCGTCGCCGAAAGGCCGCACATGAGCATTCCGATGTCGGTGGCGGTCGCGTCCGCACGGATGGTGCCGGCGCGCCGGGCGCGCGTGATCAGCTGCGACGTGAGTTCCAGCAGCTCATTCTGCTCGGCGGCGGCTTGGGTCCAGACGTGCTCGCCGACGCCCGCGAGTACCTGTTGGGTGCCGGCGTCGCGCTCCAGCGCTTCGGCGTTGGAGCGCATCAGGTCGGCCAGCACCTCAAACGGCTCGCCCTCGCGCTCCAGTGCGTCTTGCGCTTCGGTCGCGAAGCGCTTGAACTTCTCGCGCACCAGCTCGACCAGTAACGCCTCCTTGGTCGGGTAGTGCCGATACACGGTGCCGACCCCGACTCCGGCGCGACGGGCGACATCCTCCATCTGCGCATCGCTGCCGCACTCGGCGAACACCGCACGGGCACCGGTCAGAATCTTCTCCCGGTTACGGCGCGCGTCCGAGCGCAGCGGGCGCTCGCTCTGGTCCGGTG
>JBAQGP010000040.1:0-16592 GCA_049287845.1 Solirubrobacteraceae bacterium
CCTCGGCGGTGATGTGCAGCGCGTAGGCGCGGCGGTCGGTGGGATGTCGGCGGCGCTGCACCCAGCCCTTGGCCTCGAGCTCGTCGATCGTCGACACCATCGAACTCGGGTCCATGCCGATGGCCCGTCCGAGCTGCTGCTGGCTCACATCACCCTCGTAATCAAGCATGTTCATCGCTCCCCACATCCGCGGAGTCAGGCCCACGGTCGCGAGTTGCTGGCCGAACTGCCTGGAGGCGTAGAAGCCCAGGCGGCTGATCAGGTAGCCGGTGTTACGCACCAACGCCGGGTGCAGCCGGGGGACGCCAGAGCTCGTCTCGGCCATCGCGGCGAAGTCTATTTACCAAGCGCACGTTGCGTCCATCATATCGTTTATGATACAAATGATTTGTTCCACAAACTGATGATGGGAAAGAGGCGGCCGATGATGACCACGATCACGCGGTGGGTGCTGGCGCACAGGCGCTGGGTGGCGGCGTTCTGGATCGTCGTGACGATCGTGGGGATCGCCACCGTCGGCCAGGCCACCAAGTCGTTCAGCAGCGAATTCAGCGTTCCCGGCGGCCAGGGCTATGAGACCAACTCGCAGATCCAGCGCCTGTTCCATCAGGGCGGGCGCACCTCGCCGCTCATCCCGGTGGTGACCCTGCCGGCCGGCACCCCGGTGAGCTCACCGGCGGTCCGGGCCGGCCTGGAGAACGTCCAGCGCCGCCTGGCGCGCGCCATTCCGGGTCTGCGAACGGCGTCGTTTGCCACCACCGGCAGCCGCACGTTTGTCTCCGCCGACGGCCGCACCACGTTTGTGCTCGCCTATCCGCCGCCGGACAAGGAGTCCTTTGGCAACAACACGCGCGCGGCCAAGCGAGCGCAGGCGGCGCTCGCCGGCCAGACGATCGCCGGGGCGCCCGTGCGCGTCACCGGGATCTACGCCCTCCAGAGCCAGACCAGCGGCTCGAGCGGCCCGGGCGTCCTGCTGGAGTCCGTGCTGGGCGGCCTGGGGGCGCTCGTCGTGCTGGCGTTCGTGTTCGCCTCGCTGCTGGCCTTCGTCCCGCTGCTGATGGCCATCGTCTCGATCATGGCCACGTTCCTCGTCCTGTGGGGCGTCACTCAGGTGACCAGCGTCTCCATGATCGTCGAGTTCCTCGTCGCCCTCATCGGGCTGGGCGTGGCCATCGACTACTCGTTGCTCGTGGTGGTGCGCTGGCGCGAGGAGCGGGCGCACGGGCGCACCGGCGACGAGGCGGTGGTCCGCGCGATGCAGACCGCGGGCCGCGCCGTCGTGTTCAGCGGCACCACTGTCGCCATCGGCCTGCTGGCGATGATCGTGCTGCCGCTGCCCTTCCTGCGCTCGATCGGGTACGCCGGGATGCTCATCCCGCTGGTCAGCGTCATCGTGGCCACGACACTGCTGCCGATCGTGCTCGTGACCGCCGGCAACCGCCTGGACTGGCCCCACGTGCGTTCCGACGATCAGGCCAGTCGCTCGTGGACACGGTGGGCGCGGCTGGTGGTCAAGCGCCGCTGGTTCGCCGCCGCCGCCGCCGCCGTCGTGCTGGCCGCGCTGGCGCTCGCCGCCACCGGGCTCAAGCCCGGCCAGGCCAACGTCGACACCCTCAGCCAACACGGTGACGCGCGCATCGGGCTGGCGCAGCTCGAGCGCGCGGGGATCGGATCGGGCGCCCTGGCCCCGATGGAGATCCTGGCCCCCGCGGACCAGGCCGAGCGGGTGGCGAGCACGCTGGCGCGGGTGCGCGGCGTCCATGGCGCGGTGGCACCCACCGGCCCCCAGTGGCGGCGCGAGGGCACTGCGGTCCTCAACGTGCTCGGCGTGGGGGACCCGTCGACCTCGCCGGGCGGGGACACCCTCGGCCGGGTGCGGGCCGCGGCTCGCTCACTCGGCGACGAGGTTCGCGTGGGCGGCACCGGCGCGGAGAACCGGGACTTCGTCGACGCGATCTACGGCAGCTTCCCGCTGATGATCGCGCTCATCGCCGTGCTCACGTTCCTGCTGCTGGCCCGGGCGTTCCGCTCATTGCTGCTCCCGCTCAAGGCGGTGCTGCTCAACATCGTCAGCGTCGCCGCCGCCTGGGGCGTGATCACCCTGGTGTGGCAGCAGGGCCACGGCTCGGACGCTCTGTGGGGAATCGCGGCCACCCACTCGGTTGACGCCTGGATCCCGCTCATGGTGTTCGCCTTCCTCTTCGGGCTGTCGATGGACTACGAGGTGTTCATCCTGGCCCGCATGCGCGAGGAGTTCGATGCCAGCGGCTCCACCGACACCGCGGTCGTGCGCGGGATCGGGCGCACGGGACGGCTGGTGACCAGCGCGGCGCTCATCCTGTTCCTCGCCTTCGCCTCGATGGCGTCGGCGCCCGACACGACGGTCAAGGTGTTCGCCACCGGGCTGGCCGCGGGGATCATCCTCGACGCCACGGTCATCCGGGCGCTGCTCGTGCCCGCTGTGGTCTCGCTGTTCGGGCGCTGGAACTGGTGGTTGCCCGAGCGCCCGGCGCGGCTGCTGCGCGTCGAGCCCTCGCTGCCCCCGCGTGCCGCCGCCCCCGAGGGCGCCGGCTAGAGCGGAGTGGTGTAGGCGCCGCTGATCCCGCCGTCCACGAGGAACTCGGTGGCGTTGACGTAGGAGGACTCGTCGGAGGCGAGGAACAGCACCGCAGTGGCGATCTCGCCGGCCTGGGCGAAGCGCCCCATCGGCACGTGCACCAGCCGGCGCTGCGCGGCCACCGGATCGGCCGCGTAGAGCTCGCGCAGCAGCGGCGTGTCGACCGGACCGGGGCACAGCGCGTTGACGCGCACGCCGCGCTTGGCGAACTCGACGCCGAGCTCGCGCGACAGCGCCAACACCCCGCCCTTGGACGCGGTGTAGGAGATCTGCGAGGTGGCCGATCCCATCACCGCCACGAACGACGCGGTGTTGATCACCGACCCCCCACCGGTCTCGAGCAGGTGGGGGATGCCGTGCTTGCAGCACAAGAACACGCTGCGCAGGTTGGTCGCCTGCACCCGCTCCCAGGCCTCGAGACCGGTTTCGAGCACCGAGGCGTCGTCGGTGGGGGAGATGCCCGCGTTGTTGAACAGCACGTCGATCCGGCCCAGCTGGCGGCGCACGGCCGCATACAGCTCCGAGACGGCCGTCTCGTCGGTGACGTCGGCGGTCAGTGAGAGGTCGCCCACCGAGTGCTCGAGCAGGTCGACCCCGACCACCTGCGCACCCTCGCGCTCGAACACCGCGGCCGTCGCGCCACCGATCCCGCCGGCGGCGCCGGTGATGACGCACACCTTCCCGGACAGCCGACTCATACGCCGGTCGCGTAGTAGATCGACTTGACCTCGGTGTAGGCGTCGAGCGCGTGCGGACCGAGCTCGCGTCCGTAGCCCGACTGCTTGAAGCCTCCGAACGGGGTGGCCACCCGCACCGAGGTGTTGGAGTTGATCGACAGCACCCCGGCGTCCAGCGCCCGCGCGACGCGCAGCGCGCGCCCGCCCTCGCCGCTCCAGATCGAGCCAGACAGGCCGTAGATCGTGTCGTTGGCCAGGCGGATCGCCTCCTCCTCGGTGTCGAACGGGACCACCACGGCCACCGGTCCGAAGATCTCCTCGCGCCAGGCACGGGCACCCGCCCCGGCGGGGTCCACGGGACACAGGACCGTGGGGGCAAACCAGAACCCGGGCCCGTCCGGTGCCGAGCCTCGGAACGCCACCGGCGCTCCGTCGTCCAGAAACGATCCGACCGCCTCGCGCTGACCGGCCGAGATGAGCGGCCCCATCTCGGTGCCCTCGTTCAGCGGATCGCCGACGCGGATCGCCGTGACCGTCCGCTCGAGCTCGGCCATGAACTCGGCCATGGCGGGGCGCTGCACCAGGATGCGCGACCGCGCGCAGCAGTCCTGGCCGGCGTTCCCGAACACCGCCCCGGGCGCGGCGGACGCCGCGGCGGTCAGGTCCGCGTCGGCGAACACGATGTTGGGCGACTTGCCGCCCAGCTCCAGGGTGACGCGCTTGATCGTCTGGGCGGCGCCGGCGGCGATCGAGCGGCCCACCTCCGTGGAGCCGGTGAAGGCGATCTTGGCCACCCCCGGATGCTCGACCAGCCGCGCGCCGCACACCGAGCCGGGCCCGACGACGACGTTGAGCACACCCTTGGGGAGGCCGGCCTCCAGCGCAAGCTCGCCGAAGCGCAGCGCGGTCAGCGGCGTCAGCTCCGCCGGCTTGAGCACGACGGTATTGCCGGCGGCCAGCGCCGGTCCCATCTTCCAGGCGGCGATCGTCAGCGGGAAGTTCCACGGCACGATCAGCCCGACCACCCCCAGGGGCTCGCGCACGGTCCACGCCTGTCCGCCCGCCACCGGGATGCTGTCGCCCAGCAGCCGTTCGGGGGCGCCCGCGTAGTAGGCGAACACCTGGGCCACCATGTCCATCTCGCCGCGGGCATCGCCGATCGGCTTGCCGGCGTTGCGCGCCTCGAGCTGGGCCAGCTCCTCCCGGTGCTCGCGCACCACCTCCGAGATCGCCCGCAACTGGTCCGCCCGGTCTGACGGCGACACCGCCCGCCAGGCCCCGAACGCCGCGGTGGCGCGCTCCACCGCGCGGTCCACGTCGGACGCGTCGGCACGTGGGAGCTCCTGGAGCACCGCCTCGGTGGCGGGCTCCAGGACTTCCAGAACGCCGCTAGGCAAGCTCGGCCGCCGCGGGATCGACGACGGTCACGCCGTCCTCGGCGAACTCGATCGTGTGCACCGGCCCCTTGAACGTGCGGCGGGCCGAGGCGTAGTACCAGATCGTCACCGCCAGCATCACGATCACGGTGACCAGCGGGGCGTAGTTGAACGACGACCAGCTGAAGCTGTTGTTCCAGGGGACCGCAGCCGGGGTGAATGGCAGGCAGAAGATGATCACGCACAGTGCCACCCAGACGATCGCGATGATGTTCACCCAGCGGTATTTGGTGCCCAGGGTCCACGGTCCGCTCTGGAACGCGTCTCCCATGCGCCAGCGGAGGAAGACCGGGATGGTGTACGCGATATAGAGGCCGATGACCGAGATCGAGGTCACTGCCAGGAACGCCACCGGCAGGCCGGCATGGTTGCCCTTGTAGGCAGGGATGGTGATGATGAAAGCCCACACCGCCACGAAGACCACGGCCCAGGTCGGCGTGCGGTGGCTGTTCAGCCGCCGCCAGAGGTTGTGGCCCGGCACCGCGCCGTCCCGGGAGAACGCGAACGTCATCCGGCTCGCGCTCGTCACGCAGGCCATCCCGCAGAAGAGCTGACCGATGGTGGAGATGACGAGCACCGCCTTGGCCGCCGACGAGGTGAGGGCGGACTCGATGATCGATTGCGAGGTGCCGCCCGCCGCGTTGATGTCCTTGACGTGGGTGGCGGCGAAGGTCAGCGCCAGCAGGACGGCCCAGCCGAACACCGCCGAGTAGAACACCGACCGCCACACGCCCTTGGGCGCAGCCATCGCGGCATCATGGGTCTCCTCGGAGATATGCGCCGAGGCGTCGTAGCCGGTGATCGTGTACATCGTCAGCAGGAAGCCGAGCGGCAACACGTAGAACCAGTACATGCCATGGCTGAATCCCGACAGGTTCTGACGGTGGCCGAACACGAAGCTGAAGCTCTGGTGATGGCTCGGAACCACGACCAGGAGCACGATGATGACCACCACGCCGATCACGTGCCACCAGACCGAGATCTGCGTGAACAGTGCCACCAGCGGCGATGAGAAGATGTTGATCAGCGCGTGGGCGGCCAGGATGATCGCGAACAGCACGAAGGTGTGGTGAAGCGCCGCCTGCACGCTGGTGGTGGCGAAGTTGACACCGAGGAGGTGCAGGCCGTAGAACGACAGCGTCGAGTTCATGAACGTCGCGGCGGCGTAGTCGACCGAGGCGGTCACCGCCACCAGCCCCACCAGGTTGAACCAGCCGGTGAACCATCCCCACGCGGGGCCTCCCAGCTTGGAGGACCAGTAGTAGATGCCACCTGCTGTCGGCATCGCCGATGCGAGCTCGGCCATCGAGAACGCGACCAACAGGATGAACACGCTGATCAACGGCCACCCGATGGAGATGGCCACCGGCCCGCCGTTCAGCCACGCCTGTCCGTAGGTGGTGAAGCATCCCGCCAGGATCGAGATGATCGAGAACGAGATGGCGAAATTCGAGAATCCGCTCCATCCCCGCTTGAGCTCCTGCTTGTAGCCCAGCTCGGCGAGACGTTTCTCATCCGCTGAGAGAGTCTCAGTGCCTGCGGTCATCCGGCCCTCCTCGGGAAAGGTCTGCTGATCGGCCCTTCAAGGCGCGAGAACCATATGACCGCGTCAGGTGTCAAGTCAAGGGCCACGTGGACAACGCATGGCGGCGCCCAATCGCGCCGCGGGTGTCAGCCCCGCGGCAACAGCCCCGCCAGCACGTGCTCGGTGCCGCGCAGGTGCTCGGTCATCACCCGTGCGGCCAGCTCCTCGTCGTGGCGGCGCAGCGCGCCCACCAGGCGCCGGTGCTGGTCGTTGGCGGAGTCCAGGACCTCGGGCGGGTGGGCGATGTGTGAGATGAGGGCGCTCATCGCGCCCTGGATCTCGGTCATGTGCTTGATCAAGCGCGGGCTGCCGGTGAGCTCGGCCAGCCCCACGTGGAAGCGGACGTCGAGCGAGCGGTAGGCGGCGAAATCGTCGAGCAGGTCGTCGATGGCCACCACCAGCGCCTCCAGGGCGTCGACCGCCGCCGGCTGAGCGCGCTCGGCCGCCAGGACCGCGATCCCGACCTCGACGATCATGCGCCCGTCACACACGTCGCGCCATTCCGCCAGCACCTCGCGCGACGGCGGCTGCGCCGGCGGCTGCGGATCGGCCACGAAGGTCCCGCCGCCCCGGCCGCGGGTCGCGTGCAGATGCCCGCTCTGGCCAAGCGCCACCAGCGCCTGGCGCAGCGTCGAGCGGGCGATCCCGAGGCGCGCGCACAGCTCGCGCTCGGCCGGGAGGCGCGTGCCCGGTGGCAGCAAGCCCAGCTTGATCGCCGTGCCGAGCCGCTCCACCGTCTCCTCGAACGCCGTCTGGGAGACGACGGGGGCGAACACCGCCTCCAGGGAGGTCGAGGCCTCGTGGTTGACCGCCGTGCCGGTCATGCGGCAACCCTAACCGCCCCGGCCTCAGAGCCGTTCGAAGCCGCGTAGGCGCTCCCAGTCGGTGACGGCGGCCTCGAACGCCCGGAGCTCGACGTCGGCGGCGTTGACGTAGTGGTCGACGACTTCGTCGCCGAACGCGCCCCGTGACACCTCGCTGGTGGCGAACAGGTCGCGCGCGTCGCGCAGCGTCGAGGGCAGCCTGGGCTTGTCGGTGGCGAGGTAGGCGTTGCCCTGGTAGACCGGCTCGAGCTCCAGGGCGTTCTCCACCCCGTGCAGGCCGGCCGCGATCATCGCGCCGAGCGCCAGGTATGGGTTCAGATCGGACCCGCCCGCCCTCACCTCGAAGCGCAGCCCCTGCCCGTGGCCGACCACGCGCAGCGCGCACGTGCGGTTGTCCTGACCCCAGGCGACCGTCGTGGGCGCGAACGAGCCCTCCACGAAGCGCTTGTAGGAGTTGATGTTGGGCGCGAGCAGCAGGGTCAGCTCGCGCAGGCACGCGAGCTGGCCGGCCAGGAAGGCCTCGAACAGTGCCCGGTCGCCGGCAAACACGTTGCGCCCGTCGCTGTCGGCCAGCGAGAAGTGGATGTGGCACGAGCTGCCCTCGCGCTCGTCGAACTTGGCCATAAAGCTGATCGCCATCCCCTCCTGGGCGGCGATCTCCTTGGCCGCGTTCTTGTAGATGGCGTGGTCGTCGGCGGTGCGCAGCGCGTCGGCGTAGTGGAAGTTGATCTCGTGCTGGCCGTGGTTGCACTCGCCCTTGGAGTTCTCGACCGGCATGCCCGCGCCCTCCATCGCGTTGCGGATCCGGCGAATGAGCGGCTCGATCCGCGCGGTGCCGAGCATCGAGTAGTCGACGTTGTAGAGGTTGGCCGGATCGAGGTTGCGGTAGGCCTTGTGCCACGCCGACTCGTAGGTCTCGCGGAAGACCATGAACTCGAGCTCGGTGGCGGCGTTGGCGCTCCACCCGCGCTCGGCCAGCCGCGCCAGCTGGCGGCGCAGGATCTGGCGCGGCGAGGCGACGACGTCCGATCCGTCCTCCCAGGCCAGGTCGCTGAGGATCATCGCGGTGCCCTCCTGCCACGGGACCGGACGCAGGGTGGCCAGGTCGGGCTTGAGCACAAAGTCGCCGTAGCCGCGCTCCCACGACGACATCTCATAGCCGTCGACGGTGTTCATGTCGACGTCGACCGCAAGCAGGTAGTTGCAGCCCTCTGCGCCGTGCTCGGCGACCTCCTCGACGAAGTGCCGCGCCGTCAGTCGCTTGCCCTGGAGGCGTCCCTGCATGTCGCACAGAGCGATCAGCACGGTGTCGATCTCGCCGGCCTGGACCCGGCTGCGGAGCTCCTCGAGCTTCATCCCACCACCCTCTCAAGTCCGATAGTGGAGGCTGTCGCACAACGCTTGAGCCACCCTCTGTGTCGCGCGAAGGTATAGGAACCAGGCCTTAAACGCTAGGTTTCCGCCTGGTGGCCGATCTGATCAGAATCGTCGACCGTCTCGCCGCTCGCCTGGGGCCCGTCGCCGGTGAGCCCACGCCCCTGGACGGCGGCATCACCAACCGCAATTTCCGCGTGCGCTTCGGCGAGCGCGACTGCGTTCTGCGGCTGCCCGGCCGCGACACCGAGCTGCTCGGGATCGACCGCGCCGCCGAGCGCATCGCCACCGAGCGCGCGTCGGCGCTGGGCATCGCCCCACCGCTGGTCGCCGCCGACGAGGAGTGCATGGTCACCGAGTGGCTGCCCGGCGGGCCCATCGACGCTGACCGCCTCCGCGCCGACCCCTCGAGCGCGGCGCGGGCGCTGCGCGCCTTCCACGACTCCGGGCTGAAGCTGCCGGTCCGCTTCTGGGTCCCCGAGCTCCTCGAGGACTACGCGCGGATCGTGGCCGAGCGTGGTGGCACGCTGCCCGAGAGCTTCCGCCGCACCCAGGAGCTGGTGTCCCGCATCGCCGAGGTGCTGGCGCTCGACGACCCCACGCCCTGCCACGACGACCTGCTGCCGGGCAACGTCCTGGCCGCCGACACCGACCCCGGGCGCGCCGTGTTGGTGGACTGGGAGTACGCGGGCATGGGCCACCGCTACTTCGACCTGGCCAACCTGGCCGTCAACAACGAGTTCGACGAGGTCGCCCAGGACCGGCTGCTGGCGGCCTACTTCGACGCAGCCCCCGGGGCCGGGCGGAAAGCCGCCCTGCGGCTGATGATGCTCGTGTCGGACGCGCGCGAGGCCGCGTGGGGCGTCGTGCAGGGCTCCATCTCCGAGCTGGACTTCGATTTCACCGACTACGCGCGCCGGCACTTCTCCCGGCTGGAGCGCAATGCCTCAGACCCCCGACTACAGGAGTGGATGCGTGCCGCGGCCCCGTGAGCTGCCCGATCGAGCTCGTGTCGTGATCATCGGCGGCGGGGTCGGAGGGGCCTCGATCGCCTATCACCTCGCCCAGCTGGGCGAGCGCGACGTCGTGCTGGTGGACCGCGACGAGCTCACCAGCGGCTCGACGTTTCACTCCGCTGGGCTGGTGGGTCAGCTGCGTGGGAGCGTCTCGCTGACGCGCATGATGATGGACTCGGTGGCGCTCTACCGGACGCTCGATTGCGGCTGGGTGGAGTGCGGCGGGATCCGCCTGGCCTGCAGCGAGGAGCGCGAGCAGGAGGTCATGCGCCAGGTGGCATGGTCCAAGACGTTCGGGCTGCCGCTGCAGCTCCTGTCCGCGGAGGAAGCCCAGTCGCTTTTCCCGCTGATGGTCACCGACGGCGTGCGGTGCGCCTCGTATCTGCCCACCGACGGCTATCTGGACCCGTCGCTGCTCACCTACGCGCTGATCGATGGTGCCCGGCGGGGGGGCTGCCAGGTGTTCACGCACACGCGCGTGCACGACGTGGTGGTCACCGAGGGGCGGGTCCGCGGCATCAAGACCGAATGGGGTGACATCGAGGCCGAGGTCGTGGTCAACGCCGCGGGCATGTACGCCGCCGGGATCGGGCGTCTCGCCGGGGTGCGGGTGCCGGTCATCCCCTTCGCGCACGAGTATCTGGTGACCCAGCCCTTTCGCGAGCGCATCGGGACCCAGCCACTCACGCGCCTGCCCACGCTGCGCGACCCCGACCTACTCGTCTACTTTCGCGAGGAGGGCGCCGGACTCGTGATGGGCGGCTACGAGCGCCAGAGCGCGCCGTGGTTTCTCGACGAGCACGAGGTCGACCGCATCCCGCCGGACTTCAACGGCCGCCTGTTGGAGGAGGACTGGCCGCGCTTTGAGGAGATCGCGCTGAACTCGTCCAAGCGTGTGCCCGCCATGGAGGAGGTCAAGGTCACCAAGCTGATCAACGGCCCCGAGGCGTTCACCCCCGACAACGAGTTCTGCCTGGGCGAGACCGATGTCCGCGGCCTGTTCGTGGCCGCCGGCTTCTGTGCCCACGGACTGGCCGGGGCCGGTGGGGTCGGCAAGGTGATGGCGGAATGGATCGTGGCCGGCGAGCCGTCGCTCGACGTCTGGGAGATGGACGTCCGCCGATTCGGTCCGCAGTATCGCTCACCGCGTTATTCGCTCGCGCGCGCCAGGGAGGTCTACGAGACCTATTACGACATCCGCTACCCGGGCCACGAGCGCCAGGCAGGCCGCCCGCTGCGCACCTCCAGCGCCTACGCCTGGCACCGCGATCACGGTGCGGCGTTTGGCGAGAAGTCCGGCTGGGAGCGCGTGAACTGGTACGAGTCAAATGCGGCCGCCGGAGACGAGAGCCTGCGACCGCGTGGCTGGGCCGGCCGCCACTGGTCACCGGCGATCGGCGCCGAAGCGATCGCCACCCGGACCGCCGCCGCCCTGTACGACGAGTCGTCCTTCGCCAAGCTGGAGGTGGGCGGGCCCGGCGCCGCGCACCTGCTGACCAGGCTCTGCGACAACCGCATCCCCGACGAGGTCGGGCGGATCACCTACACGCAGATGCTCAACCGCCGCGGCGGGATCGAGTGCGACTTCACCGTGACGCGGGTCGGGTCCGAGACCTTCCAGATCGTCACCGGCACGGCGTTCGGCAACCACGACGCGGCCTGGATCCGCCGCCACCTGCCCCACGACGGCTCCGTGACGTTGTCCGATGTCACTTCGCGGTGGGCCTGCTTTGCCCTGTGGGGGCCCAAGGCGGGGGAGATCCTGCGGCCGCTGACGCCTGACCCGCTGGACTTCGGCTACATGCGGATGCGCGAGCTCGCCGTCGGCGATGTCCCGGTGCGGGCGCTGCGGGTCACCTTCGTCGGCGAGGCGGGGTGGGAGCTCTACTGCCCCACCGAGTACGGCGCCGGCCTGTGGCGCGTGTTGTGGGAGGCCGGGCGCCCCCGCGGCCTGATCGCCGGCGGCTACCGCGCCATCGACGCGCTGCGCCTGGAGAAGGGCTACCGGGTGTGGGCCGCCGACATCACGCCCGATGAGACCCCGCTGGAGGCAGGACTGGAGTTCTGCGTGCGCGAGGACCGGTCGTTCGTCGGTGCGGACGCCCTGCGTGAGCCCGAGCGGCGGCTGCGCTGCGTGGTCCTCGAAGACCCCCGTTCGGTGGCGCTGGGCAATGAGCCGGTCCGCGTCGGGGAGGAGATCTGCGGGCGCGTCACCACCGGGGGCTACGGCTACACCGTGCAACGGTCGATCGCCTACGCCTATCTCCCGGTGGAGCACGGCGTCGGCACCGAGGTTCACATCGACATCTTCGGTCAGTGGGTCCCTGGAGAAGTGATGGCCGAGCCGCTCGTGGACCCCGACGGCACCCGGCTGCGCGCAATCGGCTGAGCGGACACGGTTGCATCTGCGCCCTAAAGGGATAGGATCCGGTGTCTCGTGACGTGGGGATTTCTGTGGCTGATGCTCGCGCTCAAGCTGCCGATCGCGGCGCTCATCTACCTGGTGTGGTGGGCGATCAAGCAGGAGCCCGAGGACGAGACCCCATCTGACGACGACGGTGGCATCAAGCGCCATCGTCCTCATCCGCGCCAGCCGTTCCCGCGCCGTCCGCGGCGTGGCCCCCACGGCGATCCCGCTCCGCAGCCCCCGGCGCGCGTCCGGACGGTGCGCGCCCGCGCTCGCACCCTCGGCCACTGAGCCTTGATCCGCGACGCGACATGCGTCGCTGTCACACTTGCCGCCCATGAACGGTGACAGCGCAGACAGATCCCAGCCGCCCGCGGCGACCGATCGCGAGACGGCGGTCTCGGTCCTCTCCGACGGCACGATCACGCGCCTGGTGCAGGAGCGCCGCATCCGCATCGATCCCTGGGACCCCGGCCTGGTCCAGCCCGCCAGCGTGGACCTGCGGCTGGGGGACTCCTTCCGCGTCTTTCACAACCACCGGGCGACCGCGATCGACCTGCGCCGGCCTCCGGAGAACCTCACCGAGGAGGTCGTCGTTCCCGACGGCGAGTCGTTCGTCATCCACCCCGGAGAGTTCTGCCTGGGGCGCACGCTGGAATGGGTGGAGCTGCCCGACGACATCGTCGCCCGGATCGAGGGCAAGTCGAGCCTCGGGCGCCTAGGTCTGATCGTCCATGCCACCGCGGGGTTCTGCGACCCCGGCTGGAAGGGCACGCTGACTCTGGAGCTCAACAACCTCACCCGCGTCCCCATCATCCTGCACCCGGGCCTGGAGATCGCCCAGCTCTCCTTCATGATGCTCGACCGTCCCGCCCGCCGACCCTATGGCAGCGCCGATCTGGGCAGCCACTACCAGGGCCAGCGGGCGGCCACCGCCAGCCGGTACCGGTCCGAGCGGGCCGGGGCGGGTGGAGGGCGGGCGGGCACCGGCTCTCCGTGATCTTTCCGATAGGCTCGGGCCCCAGCGATGTCTGCCCTGCTGCTGATCACCGCCGCCGGCGAGTCCTCGAAGGTGCCGTTCTACATCATCGGCGGGGCGCTGGCCATCTACGCGGTGATCCTGGCCACGATCGGGATCCAGCGGCCTGATTTCCCCTCCAACATGGGGGGCCAGCGCGGGGTGATCGCAATGACGGCAGTGATGGTCGTGCTGGCCGTCGCCGCCGCCATCCTCACCTCCTGACGCGTTTTGAGCGGGTCTGGCCGCGTCGGCATCCAGGTGCTCGGCGGCCCGCCGGGGGTAAGTAAAGTCTGAAGAGCAAGGTCGTCGACGCCCGTTTTCTCCGGAGGCGGCCTCTCCGGTAACCGCGTCAAGGAGCACTATGACCACCGAGACTGAGCAAGGGACGGACGGAGGCGGCGTCGCGACGTCGGCCGAGACCCTCACCGTCACCGATAACCGGACCGGCAAGCAGTACGAGATCCCGATCGACGACAACACGATCCGGGCCACCGAGCTGCGAAAGATCAAGACGCACGACGACGACTTCGGGCTGATGACCTACGACCCCGCCTACATGGCGACAGCGTCGTGTCGGTCGGCCATCACCTACATCGACGGTGACAAGGGGATCCTCGAGTACCGCGGCTACCCGATCGAGCAGCTCGCCGAGAAGTCCAGCTACCTCGAGGTCGCCTACCTGCTCATCCACGGTGAGCTGCCCACCCAGAAGCAGCTCGACGAATGGGATCACCTGATCACGATCCACACCTTCGTCCACGAGAACGTCAAGGAGTTCATGCAGGGGTTCCGCTACGACGCGCACCCCATGGGCATGCTGCTGGCGTCCGTCGGGGCGCTGTCGACCTTCTATCCCGAGGCGTCGGCGATCAAGGACTCGGACACCCGCTACCTCCAGGTGATCCGCCTCCTGGCCAAGATGCCCACGCTGGCGGCGTTCTCCTACCGCCACAACCGCGGCATGCCGTACGTCTATCCCGACAACGACCTCAGCTACCCGGGCAACTTCCTATCCATGATCTACAAGATCGCCGAGCTCAAGTATGAGCCCGACCCGCGGCTGGAGCATGCCCTGGATGTGCTGTTCATCCTGCACGCCGACCATGAGCAGAACTGCTCGACGAGCGCCGTGCGCAGCGTCGGCTCCTCCCAGGTTGACCCCTACTCAGCGGTGGCCGCGGGCGTCGCGGCGCTCTACGGGCCCCTGCACGGCGGCGCCAACGAGGCGGTGCTGCGGATGCTGCGCCGGATCGAGGCCAAGGAGAACATCCCCGACTTCATCAAGGGCGTCAAGGCCGGCGATGAGAAGCTGATGGGCTTTGGGCACCGGGTCTACAAGAACTTCGACCCTCGAGCCAAGATCATCAAGAAGGCCGTGGATGAGGTCTTCGAGGTCACCGGGCTCAACCCGCTGCTGCACATCGCCACCGAGCTGGAGAAGATCGCGCTCGAGGACGACTACTTCGTCAGCCGCAAGCTCTACCCCAACGTCGACTTCTACTCCGGCCTCATCTACGAGGCGCTCGGCATGCCGGTGGAGATGTTCCCGGTGCTGTTCGCCATCGGGCGCACCAGCGGCTGGATCGCGCAGTGGCTGGAGATGATCGACGACCCCGAGCAGAAGATCGCGCGGCCGCGCCAGATCTACACCGGCGGCCGGGGTCTGGAGTACGTCCCGATCAGCGAGCGCCCCTAGCCCCATCAGTGACCGCGGGCACACTGGGTGCCCCGCCGCCGTCCTAGATTTGAGAGCGTGGACATCCACGCTCTCAAGGACGGCCGCGTGGTCGTCATCCGCCCCATCCGCGCCGACGACGTCGAGCGCCTGCAGGCCGCCCACGTGCGGCTTTCGCCGCTGACGCGCTACCGGCGCTTCTTGACCGCCAAGCCGTACCTCAGCGCTGCGGACGCCGCCTACCTGTCGGTCATCGACGGGCGCGACCACTACGCGCTGGTGGCCACGTTCGCCGAGAGCCCGGACGCCGACGAGGCCATCATCGCCGTCGCCCGGTTCGTGCGCTCGCCCGACGACCCCGCCCTCGCCGAGTTCGCGATCGTGGTCGGCGACGACTGGCAGGATGACGGCATCGGGCACGAGCTCATGGGACGCCTTGTCGACGCCGCCGCCACGCGCGGGGTGCACCGCTTCCAGGCCACGATGCTCGCCGACAACCTCGCCATCCAGCGGTTGTGCGAGCGCTTCGCCGCCCGGCCGGTGCGCCGGGTGCGCAACGGGAGCACCGTTGAGGTCGAGTTCGAGCTGCCCACCCGGAGTCCGGCGGCCCCGTCCGCAACCACTTGCGTGGCTGCGATGATCGCCGGGTGCGCTGGAAGCTGACCGAACGCGCCGGTCCCAAGGTCAGGCGCTCCTCGTTTGACGACGTGGGCGGGGCGCTCGACGCGCTGGAGTCGCGCGGACGCGAGCTCGCCGGGGCGGCGGGCGGGACTCAGTCCTCGGTGGACGTCAGGTACAAGCGGTTCGAGCCCGGGCAGCGGGTCGTGGCGCGACTGGAGCTCGCCGGGCCTGAGCGCTTTGTCCCCAGCGTCCGGGCCGGCGTTGACGTGCGCGGCGACGGGTCCGTGGAGGCGTTCCGCGGTCGCGTGCGCCGCGAGGTCATCTCCGTCAAGCGGGGCGAGAGCGCCTTCGCCGCGCTGCGCCGGGTGCTCCGCGAGCGCTGACCGGAAGGGAACGACAGCTACGGCGAGGGCACCGCCGTTGCCCTGCGGCTCGCCACATAGCCGGAGCTCAGAAACGTGGTGAACGCGACGACAGACCCCTTGAGCGCGTTGAGGCGGTGGGGCGGACCCGACAGTGTCTCGTCTGACTCGAGCAGCCCTCCGGTGCCCGGGTCGAGGATCAGCGTGTAGGTGATCGGCTCCCCGCTGTAGCTCGAGTCGAGGCTGACCGCCGCGCCGGAGCGACCCGCGCGGTCGGTGGTGGTGCCGTCGTTGACGATGCCGGGAATGGCCGCCAGCTGCCGGAGCAGCAGCGCTTGGGCGCCCCCCGGGATCGGCTGGCTCCGCGTCAGTCCCGAGAGGTCGGCGAACTCCCATCCCGGTGCCCAGCCGCCGCTCCGGCTGCCCGCCGCGAGCAGGTGCTCGGCCCCTGCGCGTGACGCGCTCAGAGCCGGCAGCTCACTGCGGGCCCGCCATGACGCGGAGGTGAGCCCGGCCATCCTGGCCTGCGCGCCGTGCGTCCGCAGGTGCCAGTTTCGGATCTTCACGTACGCGTACGCCGCGCCTGCAGGCCACTGCGGCGAGCTCTGGCTCGCGGCCACCGCGCTGAGTCGCAGCAGGACGTCTGACCCCGGCGGCGGCACGGGGGGCTCGAAGGTCAGCTGCGTGGGCGTGGGCGGGTAGGTCTGGCTGCCCCAGCTGAACAGCACGTGCCCGGCGAGCCACACGCCTTCGGCCGCCAGCGCGACGAAGATCAGCGCAGTCACCAGCGAGCGGCCGCTGATCTGCCGCATGGCCTCAGAGGACCAGCGTCTGGCCGTGCCGCCGCAGCCACCGCGAGTGCTCGCGGTAGTCCGGGCACCAGCCCTCGAGCAGCGCCCAGAACCGCGGCGAGTGATCCATCACCTCGAGGTGGCAGACCTCGTGCCAGACGACGTAGTCGAGCACCTCCTCGGGGG
>JBAQGP010000041.1:0-2334 GCA_049287845.1 Solirubrobacteraceae bacterium
CCGTTGCGCAGCGCCTCGGCGAGCTCCATGGCGTCGGCGGGCCGGTCGCGCTGGTCGATGGCCAACGCCAGGGCCACCGCTTGGGACAGCGCCGGCGGCACGTCGTGGTTGAGCTCGTCGAGGGGAATCGGCGACTCCCGCTGCTGCTTGAGCGCCAACTCGGACAACGAGGCGGCCTCGTAGGGGAGGCGGCCCGAGATGAGCTGGTAGGTGACGACCCCCAGCGAGTACAGGTCGGCCTGGGGCCCGGCCTCGTCGCCGCGGGCCTGCTCCGGTGAGAGATAGGCGGCGGTGCCCAGGACCGAGCCGACCTGGGTGATGCTGGACTGGTCGACCGCCCGCGCTATCCCGAAGTCGGCGAGCTTGACGACGTCGCTGTCGGAGACGAGCAGGTTGCCGGGCTTGACGTCGCGGTGCACGACGCCGTTGCGGTGGGCGTAGTCCAGGCCGCGGCAGGCCTGGCTGACGACATCGATCGCCTGAGCCACGTCCAGGTGGCCGTGGTCACGCAGGAGCTCGGCGCAGGAGTTGCCCGTCACGTGCTCCATCACGATGAAGTGCTGGTGGTGGCCGGAGTCAAAGCCGAAGTCGAACACCTGGACGATGTTGGGATGCACGAGGCGGGCGGCGGCCAATGCCTCGCGGCGAAAGCGGGAGACGAACGTCGGGTCGTCGGCGAGATGCTCGGCCAGGAGCTTGAGTGCCACGTAGCGCTCGAGGCGGTTGTCGAAGGCGAGGTGGACCGTCGACATCCCGCCGACGCCGAGGCGGCCCTCGATGCGGTATCTGCCTGCGATGACGGTTGTGCCTGTCATTGTCCATTCCCGCCCTGGCCGTTGCCGCCATTGCCGCCGTTGCCGTTGGTGAGCGTGCCGCCGGGGCTGACGCCGCCGTTGGGCGTAGAAGAAGTACCCGGCGTGGTCGGATTGGTTGCGGACGAGGACGTGGCGCTGGTCGGCGTGCTGGTCGTCGGCGTGGTTGAACTGCTCGTCGACGTGCTGCTCGATGTGGACGACGAGGTGCTGCTCGGCGTGGACCTGGTGGTGGAGGTGCTGGAGGTGCTGCAGTTCTGGGCGGCCAGCTGCGCCACCGTGCCGGCCCCCTGGCTGAGGTTCTGCGAGAGGGTGGTGTTGACCGTCGACGGCAGGTTGGTGACCGCGTTGGTCAGCGCCGCGGACGCGCTGTTGGCCGCCCCGCACTGGTGGGCCGCCACCGCCGAGGAGATCGAGTTCAGCTGGCTGGTCAGGCTGTTGCTCTGATCGGCTGAGAGCAGCCCGTTGGTGCTGCCGCAGGCGACAGCGAAGGCGGCCGCGAAGCCGAGGCCTCCGGCCAGGAATGCTCGAGAGCGCAAGCCCATCCGGCGCCTGACTTTAGAGGCTGTCCCGGTTTGGTTGACGTTACGTAGACGGGATGCGCTACTGCCCGTAGAGGAGACGCTCGGCCAGCGAGTCCGGCAGCCGTGCGGCTCGGATCGCCGCCGCCGCCCCGTCGATGTCGTACTCGGTGCGGCGGTAAACCGCCTGCCAGGCGTCGAGATCGAGTTCCATCCACGCCGCCCGCGCGTCGCCGTCGCGGGGCTGGCCGACGCTGCCGGGGTTGACCAGCCACTCGCCCTCTGAGAGATCGAGCTCCTCCCCGTCGGCGCGAGTCTGACCGGTTGCGGGGGAGCCCGGCACGCGGGAGAACGACAAGGCCACGTGCGAGTGGCCGATGAGCGACACCCGCCGCGCCTGGACGTCGAGGCACAGCTCGGCCTGCAGGGGCGAGAGCACGTACTCCCACACCGGGTCGCGGGGGCTGGCGTGATAGAGCGCCGCCGCCTCTTCGACGTTCTGGGGCTCCAGGCTGTCCAGATACTCACGGGTGCCTGCGGTGATCGTCTGCTGGGTCCACGTGGCCGCGAGGGCGGCCCCGCGCGAGAACTGCTCGAGCGGGATCGTGCCCCGCACGCCCAGATCGTGGTTGCCCGCCAGGCAGATCAGCGCATGCTCACGGGCCAGGTCCACGCAGGCGTCCGGGTCCGCGCCGTAGCCGACGAGATCGCCCAGGCACCACAGCTCCCGGCAATCGGTCTCGCCGATGGCGTCGAGCACCGCTTCGAACGCGTGGCGGTTGCCGTGGATGTCGGAGACGATGGCGACGCGCATCACTACAGTCTCGCGGGTGAGCAGGAATTCACGCGTTCGGGCGCTGTGGCCGGCGCTACTGGCGGCCGCGACGGCCGAGGCGGCGCGGCGAGTGCTCGCGCCCCGCGCACCGGCGCTGGAGCCCGTCCGCGTCGACGTGCAGACCTACTTCTCCACCGACGAGATCGAACGCGGGCGCCGATACGCC
>JBAQGP010000042.1:0-15281 GCA_049287845.1 Solirubrobacteraceae bacterium
CTCTCGGCGTCCAGCAGCACCGCGTCAGCCCGGCAGCCGACCTCGAGCCCATAGCCGTCCAGGCCCATTGTCCGTGCTCCGTTGACGGTGACCGCCTCATACATCCGCCCGATCTCGTGCTCCCCCGACATCTGGCAGGCGTGCAGGCCCATGAGGGCGACGTCGAGCATGTCGGCGGCGCCCAGCGGATACCACGGGTCCATCACGCAGTCATGTCCGAAGCTGACGTTGATGCCCGCCTCCAACAGCTCCCGGACCCGGGTGAGCCCGCGGCGCTTTGGATAGGTGTCGGCACGCCCCTGGGTGATCATGTTGAGCAGCGGATTTGAGATCACGAGCAGCTCGGCGTCCACGATCAGGCCCAGCAGCTTGGCGAAGTAGGCGTTGTCCACCGAGTGCATCGAGGTGAGGTGGCTGCCGGTCACGCGGCCCTGCATGTCGCGGGCCACCGTCTCCTCGGCGAGCACCTCGGTGAAGCGCGAGACGGGATCGTCGGTCTCGTCGCAGTGCATGTCCACCGGCAGGCCGCGCCGCTGCGCGCGCTCCATCAGCAGCTGGATGCTGCGGACGCCGGCCTCGCGACTGCGCTCGTAGTGCGGAATGCCGCCGATCACGTCCACGCCGAGATCGAGGGCCTGGTCCAGCAGGCGCTCGGCGTCGGGGAAGCGCAGGAATCCGTGTTGGGGGAAGGCGACGAGCTGCACGTCGATGAGCCCGCGCAGCTCCTCGCGGACCTCGACCAGGGCGCGCGCGCCGATGAGCGAGGCATCGCAGGTGTCGACGTGGCTGCGGATGAAGAGGATCCCCTGGCTGATGCACCAGCGCAGGTACTCCCGGGCGCGGTCCTTGATGCCCTCCGGGGTGAGAATCGCCTGGAGCTCGCCCCACAGGGTGATCCCCTCCAACAGGGTCCCCGACACGTTGCGCCGCGGCGTGCCGGCGGTGAGGACGGCGTCGAGGTGGAAGTGGCTGTCGACGAACGGGGGAGAGACCAGCCGTCCCGCGGCGTCGATCTCACGCGCGGCGGCGCCCGTGAGGTCGGGGCCGACGGAGGCGATCACCCCGTCGCGCATGGCGACGTCCACAGGCGCGTCGTCCCCCGGCCGGCGGGCGCGCCGGATCACGAGGTCAAAGGGCCGCCCGCTGGTGCCGGAGTCCATCGGCGCATGATCATAAGCGGGGATCGACCTGTGCACGCGCACGAACTCAAGGCCGCAATTCGGGCCAATTGTCTGATTGCAATCTCGCGAAGCTCTCATAAGCTGCTCCGGCCGCCAGCCGTCTGGACACTTCAACGAGGGGGAGCAATCGGGATGGCAACCACGAGGGATGACCCGCCGCACCAGCACGGCCACGGTCCTGAGGACCTCGCCCACGAGGTGGAGGAGAAGCTCCACGACGACCTGGAGATCGAGCGCGAGTCGCTGGCCGACTCGATCTCACACGACTACAGCACGAGCTCCACGGGCATCGTTCCGCTCGAGAAGCGCCGCCCCATCGGCCACTTCATCGCGCTGTGGACGACGTTTGCCGCCGGCTTCTCGTTCCTGTTCGTCGGGACCGAGCTGCATGGCTCCGGCTTCGGCCTCGCGGGCTGCATCGGGGTGACCGCGCTGGGCATCGGCATCTACTTCGCCTACGCCATCTTCGGCGCCTACCTGGGCTCGCGTACCGGGCAGACCCACTCCCTGCTGACACGATCGATCTTCGGCAGCACCGGGTCCTACATCATCTCGCTGTGCCTGGTGCTGGGGCCGCTCGGGTGGGTCGGCTACCAGGGCAATCTGATGGTCCAGATCTGGGACGGCCTCTTCAACTGGGGCTCGGTGGAGCTGCTGACGATCATCTTCTGCGCGGTGATGGTCTTCAACAACCTGTTCGGCTTCACCGGCATCAGCACGTTCGCCCGCTACATCGTGACGCCGCTGATCATGGGCTGGGTGATCTACCTGGTCATCCGCGGCATCTTCGACCACTCGGCGCTGCTCGGCGCCCACCCCAAGAACGTCGCCGGCTTCACCTTCTGGCAATCAGTCGGCACGGTCCTGGGCTTCGCCATGTGGGGCAACGAGCCCGACATGTACCGCTATGGCCAACCCCGGTTCACCTGGCCGATACCCGCGTTCGGGTTCGCGCTGGCGGGCGGCTTCATGCTGTTCACCGTCGGCGGCTGGATGATGGCCGAGTTCGCGCACTCCACGGACTTCGGGACCGTGGTGCGCTTCGCGTCCCACTTCTCGCTGTTCGGTTTCTTCTGGCTGGCCTGGTTCCTGGCCACGATCAGCCAGTTCGCCATCAACGACGGCAACTACTACGAGGCGATCAATGGGGTTCAGAACATCCTGGGCGGGTGGAGCCGCTGGAAGCGTCTGTACTCCTGCATGGTCTGCGCTGCTCTGGCCGCGCTCGCCGGCTGGCTGATCAACTACGAGATCACCAACGGGTTCTTCAAGGTGGCGGCGTTCCTGGCCGTGACCGTCCCGTGCGCGACGGTGATCATGTGCGTGGACCACTTCCTGCTGCCGCGCCTGTTCGGCATCTCGCGGCCGCTGATGAAGATCCCCCGCTGGAGCGAGACGTCGGTGGGCAACTGGCCGGCCATCGCGGCGCTGATCATCGCGGTCCTGTTCGGGGCCTACGCCACGGGGATCCTCCCCGGCGAGGATGCCAACCGCTACTGGGGTCCGGCCCCACTCCTGGCCTGGCTGCTGGCGGCGAGCCTCTACGTCGCGTTCGTCGCGCTGGCCAAGGCCGTGGTGCCGGCGGCCACCGGGCTCAAGCAGATGCTCGGGTTCTCACGCCTGGTGATGGACGCGCCGATGCCCAGCACCGCGATCGTGGACCTCGCCACGGTCAGTGAGAATGCGACGGCTGCGGCCGGCGTCGCGACTCAGTGAGCTACCGGATCGCGGTCGACACAGGCGGGACGTTCACCGACGTCGTCGTCGCCGAGGAGGACGGGTCGGGGCTTTGGGTATCCAAGGCCCCGACCACTCCGGAGCGCGTCTTTGACGGGATCGGCCACGCGCTGGGGTTCGGCGCCGGCGAGCGCGGGCTCACGCTGCAGTCGCTGCTCACCGAGACCTCGGTGTTCATCTACGGCACCACCCACAGCACCAACGCCATCCTCACCGGGGCGACCGCGCGGACGGCGTTTCTCACCACCGCCGGGCATCCGGACACGCTGGTGCTGCGCGAGGGCGGAAAGCTCAACCCGTTTGACTTCCGCCACTCCTATCCGGCGCCCTACATCCCCAAGCGCCTCACCTTTGAGGTGCCCGAGCGGATCGACTCCGAGGGCAACGTCACGGTGGCGCTCGACGAGGACGCGTTGCGCCGGACGCTGGCCGAGGTCCGGCGCCTGGACGTCGCAGCGGTGGCGGTGTGCCTGCTGTGGTCGATCGTCAACCCGGTCCACGAGGAGCGCGTCGGCGAGCTCGTGGCCCAGGAGCTCCCCGGCGTCCCATTCACCCTCTCCCATCGCCTGAATCCGATCATCCGCGAGTACCGGCGGGCGTCCTCGACGGCGATCGACGCCTCGCTCAAGCCGCTCATGCAGGGCCACCTGGATGAGATGGCTGACGATCTGCGCCGAGCCGGGTTCAGCGGCGAGCTGCTGGTGGGCACCAGCTTCGGCGGGGTGCTCAACGTGCAGGACGTGGCCGCACGGCCGATCTACTCAGTCAACTCAGCGCCCGCCATGGCGCCGGTGGCCGCGCGGGTCTACGCGCCCGACGAGCCCAATGTGATCGTCTGCGACATGGGCGGGACGAGCTTTGACGTCAGCCTCGTCCGCGACGGCTACCTGAAGTTCACCCGCGAGACGTGGCTGGGCGGCCAGTTCACCGGCCACATGACGGGGCTGTCGGCGGTGGACATCAAGAACATCGGCGCCGGCGGGGGGAGCATCGCCTGGATCGACTCGGGCGGGCTGCTGCGCGTCGGGCCCCAGAGCGCCGGGGCCCAGCCGGGGCCCGCCTGCTATGACGCGGGCGGCACGGAGCCGACCGTCACCGATGCCGCCGTCGTGCTGGGCTACATCGATCCCGACTACTTCCTGGGTGGGCGGATGCAGCTCTCGGCGCAGGCGGCCCGGCGGGTCATCGAGACCGCGGTCGCGCAGCCGCTGGGCATGGACGTGGAGCCAGCGGCCCACGCTGTGCTCACCATCGCCAACGAGCACATGGTGGGCGCCATCAAGGACATCACCATCAACGAGGGCTTTGATCCCCGGGGATCGATGCTGGTCGCGGGCGGCGGCGCGGGCGGCATGACGATGGGCCGGATCGCCGAGGCGCTGGGCTGTGATCGCGTGCGGGTGCCCCGCACCGCCGGGACGCTGTCGGCGTGCGGCGGGCTGTTCTCCGACGTGGTCACCGAGTTCAGCATCAGCCGGCGTGCCGACACCAACCGCTTTGACTACGATGCCGTCAATCAGAGCCTGACCCGCCTGGGCGAGCAGATCGAGGAGTTCTACGCCCGCCTGCAGACTCCCGACGACCGGCGCGCCACCGAATTCTTCGTGGAGGCGCGCTACCCCTACCAGGTGTGGGAGCTGGAGGTCCCGCTCGCGGCGGGCCGCTTCGAGGGTCCACCCGACGTCGAGGCCATGGTACAGGCCTTTCACCGCGTGCACGAGCGCGTGTTCGCGGTGAGCGAGCCCGGGCAGTACATCGAATGCATCTACTGGAAAGGGCGGGCTACCGCGCAGCTACCCAAGCCGGAACTCCAGCGGACCTCGCGCAACGGAGCGGTCGCGCCGCGGCCCGCCGCGATCCGCCGCGCCTGGTTCGGCGCCCAGGGGGCCCTTGACACCGGGCACTACCGTGCCGAATCGCTGGCCCCCGGCCATCAGCTCCCGGGGCCGGCCATCATCCTTGAGCCGACCACGACCGTCGTCGTCTATCCGGGCTGGCTGGCGACGGTGACCGAGACGGGCGACTACCTGCTGACCACGGACTCCCAGGAGGCAACGGCATGAGTGTGGAGACCACCTCGTTTGATCCAGTCCTGCTGGCGGTGCTGGCCAACCGGTTTGAGAGCATCGTGCGCGAGATGACCAACACGTTGTTGCGCTCGGGTCGCTCGGCCGTGCTCAACATGGCGCGTGACTTCTCCTGCTCACTGATCACCTCCCAGAACGAGCTGCTGGCTTCCGCCGAGGGGCTGCCGGTCCACGTCATCGGCACCGAGTTCCTCGCCGAGGCGATGTGCGAGCTGCAGCCCGACTTCGCCGACGGCGACGCCTTCCTGCACAACGACCCCTACATCGGCAACACCCACCCGGCCGACCACGCGATCCTCGTCCCGGTGTTCGTCGACGGCGAGCACATGTTCACCGCCTGTGCCAAGTCCCACCAGGCCGACTGCGGCAACGCCCTGCCGACCACCTACATGCCGGGTGCGCGCGACGTCTATGAGGAGGGCGCACTCATCTTCCCCTGCGTGCGCGTCCAGCGAGACCGCCGCGACGTGGACGACATCATCCGCATGTGCCGCCGGCGCATCCGCGTGCCCGACCAGTGGTACGGCGACTACCTGGCCACCCTCGGGGCGGCGCGCATCGGTGAGCGCCGGCTCAAGGAACTGTGTGAGCAGTATGGCCGCGACACGGTCCGCGACTTCGTGCGCGAGTGGTTTGACTACAGCGAGCGGCGCATGATCGAGGCGGTACGCCAGTTGCCCGCCGGGGAGCTGATCGGCCGCGCCACCCACGACCCCTACCCGGGGGTGCCCGACGGCGTCCCGCTCACCGTGAAGGTGTCGATCGACCCTCAGGAGGGGTCCATCGAGCTCGACCTGCGTGACAACCCCGACAACTACGCCGGCGGCCTCAACGAGTCGCGAGCGTGCGCGACCAACAACGTGATCACCGGAGTGTTCAACTCCATCGACCCCGACGTGCCCCACAACGCGGGCAGCTTCCGCCGGATCCGCGTGCTGCTGCGTGAGGGGTGCATCGCCGGGGTGCCCCGCTTCCCCCACTCCTGCTCGATGGCCACCACCAACATCGCCGACCGGCTTGTGTGCCTCACCCAATCGGCGTTCGCCGAGCTCGGCGAGGGTTTCGGATTGGCCGAGGGTGCGCTGGGCATGGGCATCTCCTACGCGGTCATCTCCGGGCAGGACTCGCGGTTGGACGGGGCCCCCTACGTCAACCAGATCTTCCTGGGCAGCACCGGGGGCCCGGGCGGGCCCTCGGCCGACGGCTGGCCCACCTACTACCTGCCGGTGGCGGCGTCTCTGATGTACCACGACAGCACCGAGGTGGACGAGCAGAAGTATCCCCTCCACGTCCACGCCAAGCGGCTGATCCCCGACTCCGAGGGCCCTGGCCGGCACCGCGGCGCGCTCGGGTCAGAGGTCGTCTACGCCACCAAGGACCTGCCGATGATGATCGCCTACACCTTCGAGGGCCACGAGAATCCGGCCCGCGGGGTGCGCGGCGGCCTGCCCGGGGCTCCCTCAGACGGCTGGAAGTACGACGCCGATGGCGAGCGGGCCGACATCCCGATGGCCACGGCGATGGACATCCACCCCGGCGAGCGAGTGCTCTCGCGCACCGGTGGCGGAGGCGGCTACGGCGATCCACTCACCCGAGATGCGGACCGGGTGCTTGACGATGTGCGCGAGGGGTGGGTTTCGCGCGCACGCGCGCGCGCCATCTACGGCGTGGTGCTGGTGGAGGATCCGGCGGGCGGACCCGACGTCCTTGTCATCGATGAGGAGGAGACGCGCGCGGCGCGGGGTCAGGCCCCTTCTCCGCCACGCGCGTCCCCAGCTTGACATCGCTGCTCCGGGCCTTTTAGATTGCCGACCCTGAGTCGCACGCGGAAGAGGGGTGCTGATGGGTAGCCGTGGTAACGCCGCAGGTCGGCGCCTGCCAGCGACGGTCGCGATCGTCCTCGGTCTCACCGCCGTGGCCCTGAGCGCGTGCGGCGGCGGTGGCTCGAGCTCGGGCTCGAAGGGCACCGCGTCGGGATCGATCAAGCAACCGGGTCTGTATGGCAAGCTCCCGGCCGCCGGGACCGCGACGCACGGCGGCAGCATCACGTTAGGCCAGCTGAACGGCCAGACGCCGGGCTACATCTTCCCGGTCATCCCGTCGGGGGACTCGAGCACGATCACCTACCAGTGGATGCAGCTCATGTGGCTGCCGCTCTACAACAACTTCGCCTACGGCTCGGCCCCGGGCAAGATCGTCGACAGGCTCAGCCTGGCGGCGCCGCCCTCGTTCAGCAACGGCGACAAGACGGTGACGATCCAGCTGCACCGGGGCTACAAGTGGAGCAACGGGAAGCCCGTCGACGCCCAGGACCTGCTCTTCGACGTCGCGCTCATCAAGGCAGCGGTCGCCGAGAGCGCGGCGAACTGGGTCGGGTTCACTCCGGGCTACTTCCCCCAGAGCCTGGCGAGCATCAGCGCGACCGGGCCCTACACCGTCGTGATGCACCTCAAGCGCGCCTTCAACCCGGGCTTCTTCCTGCACAACCAGCTGGGGAACAACGTCTACCTGCTTCCCAGCAGATCGTGGAACGTCACCTCGCCCAGCGGCCCGCACCTCGACTGGACGGTGCCGGGCAACGCCAAGAAGATCTATGACTACCTCACCAAGGCCGGCGGCCAGCTGGGGACGTTCACCAGCAACCCGCTGTGGAAGATCGCCGACGGCCCCTTCGCGCTCTCGAGCTTCAGCCCGGTGACCAGCTCGTGGACGGTGAAGGCCAATCCGAGCTACGGCGGCTCGGCCAAGCCGTATATCGACTCGCTTCAGGGGGTCACGTACACGGGGATCACGCCGATGCTGAACGCGATGCGGACCGGCACCCTCGACGTGGGATCCATCGACTTCTCCCAGCTCGCCACCGTCCCCAGCCTCAAGGCCCAGGGCTACAGCACGTTCGGTCTGCCCACCTTCGGGTGGGCCGGGGTCATCTGGAACTTCAAGGACACCACCAACCACTTCGACAAGCTCATCGCCCAGCTGTACTTCCGCCAGGTGATGGCGATGCTCGTCAACGAGCCCGCGATCATCCAGGGGATCTACCACGGCGCCGCCGGAGTCGCCTACGGACCGATCCCGTCCGTCCCGACGTCGCCGTATGTACCGTCCACGGCCGTCAGCCCGCCCTACCCCTATAACCCCGCCAAGGCGGTGGCGACCCTCAAGGCCCATGGCTGGCATGTGGTTCCCAACGGGACGACGACCTGCGCCCAGCCGGGGAGCGGACCGAACCAGTGCGGTGCGGGGATACCGGCGGGGACGCCCATCAAGTTCGACTGGTACACCCAGACAGCCGCCGCGGGACCGTACGTCCCACTGACCGACGAGGCGGTCACCTCCGAGGCCAAGCAGGTGGCCGGGATCAACGTCGTACTGCACCAGAAGACCTTCAACTACATCGCCAGCAACCTCAATGATCCTGACCCGTCGGTGGCCAGGTTCATCAACCTGTGGGGCGTGGAGAACTTCAGCGGCTATGCCGACAACGGCTATCCGACGCAGAACGCCATCTTCAACAGCAACGGGTCGTTCAACAGCGGTGCCTACGTCGATCCGAAGATGGACCAGCTGATCAAGGCGTCCGTGTTCGGCTCTGACCCGAAGGCGGTGACCAAGGAGGCCGATTACGAGGCGAGGATGCTTCCCGCGCTGTTCCTGCCCAACTACGACCTGCTCTGGGCGGTCTCGAAGCGAGTGGGCGGTGACCCGGCCTCGTATCTCAGCCTGACCCAGTACGGCCTCTGGCCGCAGTTCTGGTGGATCAACAAGAAATAGCCGCGGCGCCCGGGCGGGGGCCGCGCGCGCCACGCCTCCCCATGGGAGGCACACAGGGCCCGCAGCGATGACCGGCTATGTCATCCGGCGCACGCTCGTGGCGATCGTGATCACGATCGGGATCGCGGCGATCACCTTCGAGCTGCTGCATCTGATCTCGGGAAGCCCGGTCCATGAAGTGCTCGGCCGCGGGGCCAGGCCGGCCCAGATCGCGGCGTGGAACCGCCAGCATGGGTACGACCGGCCGCTGGTGGCCCAATTTGCGACCTATCTGGGCCACCTCGCCCATCTCAACTTCGGCTACTCCTACAAGCAGGGGCAGAGCGTCGCGACGCTGTTTGCGCAGAACGCCGGCCGGAGCATCTACCTGTCGGGTACCTCGCTCCTGCTCTCGCTGCTGATCGCGATCCCGATCGGGATCGCGCAGGCCGTCAGGCGCAACAGCTTCGGTGACTACGCGTGGACGACGCTGACGTTCGTCCTCTACGCGATGCCGCCGTTCTTCCTCGGGATCATCCTCATCGACGTGTTCGCCCTCCATCTGCACGTGTTGCCGCCACTCGTGCCGTCGTCGATCACCTCGACCTGGGGAGCGATCACCCATCCGCGCGAATTTCTCCTGCCCATCGTCACGTTGACCGCCGTCAACATCGCCTCGTTCAGCCGGTACATGCGCTCGTCCGCGCTCGACAACCTCGCCCAGGACTACATCCGGCTGGCCCGCGCCAAGGGGCTCTCCCAGCGGGCGGTGCTCTACCGCCACCTGCTGCGCAACGCCTGCCTGCCCATGATCACGCTCGTCGGCCTCTCGATTCCGGATCTGCTCGCGGGCAACCTGCTCGTCGAGGTGCTCTTCAACATCCAGGGCCTCGGCCTCCTGTTCTTCGGCGCCCTCCAGAGCGGCGACTATCCGATCCTCCTCGCATACACGATCCTCGGTGGAATGCTGACCGTGCTCGGGAACCTGCTGGCCGACGTCGCGGTGACCGTCGCCGATCCGAGGATCCGGATTTGACCGATCGTCAGCTGGGTCCGCCAAGCGGGGTGGGCGCTCCGGGCAGCCGGCCGGAGCTGCTCGCCACGGGACCGGTCGCCGACGCGGGGGAGGTCCATGGGATCGCCAGTGGCTGGCGACTCGCGGTACGCGAGTTCGCCGACAGCAAGGTCGCCCTCGCGGGGCTCGTGATCCTTGTCTTCTTCGTGCTCCTGTGCTTCGTCGGCCCGCTCGTCCACCACACCAACCAGTCACTCACTCAGCCGCTGAACACGGACCTGGCCCCGGGCGCGGCGAGTCCGCTCGGCGGCAGCGCCGGGCTCCTGGGTACCGATGAGCATGGCTTTGACGAGCTCGGGCGGATCATGGCCGGTGGCCAGACGGCGCTCGAGGTGGGCCTCTACGCCGCGGTCATCGCAACCCTCATCGGGACCCTGTACGGCGCGATCGCCGGCCTCTCCGGGCGTCTGATCGACGGCGCCATGATGCGCTTCGTCGACATCGTGTTGTCGATCCCGTTCCTGTTCATCGTGCTCGTGCTGGCGACGAAGTTCAGCGCGACCGTGCTGGGGGAGAGCCTGCTGCTCGGCTTCTTCTCCTGGCTCGTACCGGCGCGCCTGGTCCGCGGCGAGGTGCTCACGCTCCGCGAACGTGACTTCGTTGCCGCCGCGCGGGTGATGGGAAGCACCCGGACGCGTCTCATCTACAAGCACCTGATCCCCAACGCGCTGTCGGTGGTCATCGTCAACATCACGTTCCTTGTCGCCGACTCGATCCTGGCGCTGGCCTTCCTCGGGTTCCTGGGCTTCGGGCTGCAATACCCGACGGCATCGTGGGGCGACATGCTGGGCAACGCGGATACCAACATCTCAAGCGGCCAGTGGTGGTTGGTCTACCCGGTCGGGTTCTGCCTGGTGGCGGTCGTGATGGCCTGCAACCTCGTCGGTGACGCGCTGCGCGACGCGTTCGACGTGCGGCTGCGGCGGAGGTAGGGATGACGGTGACAGACGCCGATCCACGGGCGCTGGAGGTCAGAGACCTCACGACGCAGATCAAGCTCTCGCGCTCGACCGTCCAGGCCGTGGGGAACGTCGACATCGCCATCGCCGCCGGGGAGACCCTGGGCCTGGTGGGCGAGTCTGGCTGCGGCAAGTCGATGCTCGGGCTCTCGATTCTCGGCCTGCTGCCGAAGGGCGGCACGATCACCGAGGGCTCCGTGCAACTCGGAGGCCGTGAGCTGGTGGGCCTGCCCGACTCGCAGCTGCGCCGGCTGCGGGGCAACGACGTGGCCATGATCTTTCAGGACTCCCAGTCGTCGCTTAATCCGACCAAGACGATCGGCGAGCAGGTGGCGGAGCCCGTGCGCCTGCATCGCGGCGCATCGCGAACGGAGGCGAACAACCGCGCTCTCGAGGTGCTCGAGCTGGTGGGCCTTCCGCAGCCACGGGAGCGCATGGGCGACTACCCGCACAAGCTCTCGGGCGGCATGCGCCAACGCGTGATGATCGCGATCGCCCTCGCCTGTGAGCCGAACGTGCTGCTCGCCGACGAGCCGACCACCGCGCTGGACGTCACCATCCAGGCGCAGATCCTGGCCCTGCTCGACGACCTCGAGGATCGCCTGGGCATGGCGACGCTGCTCGTCACGCATGACATGGGCGTGGTCGCCGGCAGGGCCGACCGGATCAGCGTCATGTATGCCGGGCGGATCGTCGAGACGGGGCCGACTGAAGACATCTTCGCTGCGATGCGCCATCCCTACACCCAGGCTCTGCTGGGCTCGATCCCAAAGCTCAGCCAGGACAATCGCAGGGCGCTGGTGAGCATTCCCGGGCGGCCGCCCGATCTGACCGATCCTCCCGCCGGCTGCCGCTTTGCCCCGCGTTGTCCCTACGCCACCGACCTGTGCCGCTCCGAGGAGCCGCCGCTGGCCGGAACGAACCCCGAGCACCGGTTCGCGTGCTGGCATCCGGTGGACGGGCCCGTCAGATCACTGCCAGAGGTGGGGATTCGTCCACGCGCCGCCGCGGAGCGTGCGCCGGTCGCGAACGGTCACCTGCTGGAGATCACCGATGTCGTCCGGGCCTACCCGGTGACGGCCGGCACGATCCTGCCGCGCAAGGTGAACTCGGTCAAGGCTGTCTCGGGCGTGACGTTGCACGTCGACGTCGGCGAGGCGCTGGGCCTGGTGGGGGAGTCCGGGTGCGGCAAGACCACGCTGGGCAAGATGATCGTGGGTATCGAGACACCCGATGCGGGCCGGATCGCATTGGACGGCAAAGAGCTCTTCCGCAGCCGTGGAAGAGAGCTGCGGCGCGCGCGCCGTGACCTGCAGATGATCTTCCAGGACCCGTACGCCTCACTGGATCCGCGGATGCGGGTGCAGGCGCTGTTGCGCGAGCCGCTCGTCATCCAGAAGATCGGCAGCCGACAGGAGCAGGATCAGAAGATCCGGGAGCTGCTCGACGAGGTCGGGCTGCCTGCCAACGCGCTCGAGCGCTACCCGCATGAGTTCTCCGGCGGCCAGCGCCAGCGCATCGCGCTCGCCCGGGCGTTGATGCTGGAACCCAAGGTGATCGTCGCCGATGAGCCGGTCAGCGCCCTCGACGTGTCGATCCGCTCGCAGGTCCTGAACCTGATGAAGCGCCTCCAGGCAGAGCATCAGCGCGCGTCAGTGGTCATCTCCCACGACCTGGCCGTCGTGAAATACCTCGCCGATCGGATCGCTGTCATGTACCTCGGCAAGGTCGTCGAGCTGGGGAGCGGCGATGACATCTACCGGCGCGCGGCGCATCCCTACACCGACGCGCTGATCAAGACGATTCCCGTGCCGGACCCGGCCGCCGAACGAGCCAAGACCGAGGCGGGCATCCGAGGCGAGCTTCCGAGCTCGATCAACCCCCCGTCCGGCTGTCGCTTCAGGACCCGCTGCCCGCGCGCGCAAGCACTGTGCGGCGAGCAGGAACCGCTCCTGCGCCGGTTTGGGCCGACCCATCAGGCGGCCTGTCATTTCCCCCTTCAGGAGCCCGATCCCGCCGAGCCGGCCGGCGACGCGATCGCCGTCTGAGTCAGCCCGCGATCCCCATCGCGTCCAGGATGAAGGCTTGGATCTCCGCCTCGTAGCGAAAGCGGGCGCCGCGCCCCGACGGGCCGCTGTGGGCCCCGACGCCGGTCTCCGCTCGAAACAGCACGCGGGCGCCCTGAGTGTCCGTCGCGCGGAGCTTCGCCACCCACTTGGCCGGCTCGTGGATCGCCACCCGCGGGTCGTGAACAGCACCGGTGACAAGCAGCGGCGGTCGCTGCCCGGCGGGCGGATTCTCGTAGGGCGAGTAGGCCTGCATGCACGCGTAGTCCTCGGGCACGCGCGGGTCGCCCCACTCATCCCATTCGGTGACCGTCAGCGGGATTGACGGATCGAGCATCGTGTTCACGACGTCCACGAACGGCACCTCCGCCACGACGGCGCACCAACGGTCGGGCCGCATCGCGTAGACGGCGCCCTGGAGCAGGCCGCCGGCCGATATCCCACGGGACACGATCCGGCCGGCGTCCACCAACGCGTGCCCGGAGCCGCCGCCAAGCCAGTCGGCGACGGCCAGGTAGTCCGTGAAGGTCGTCGGCTTGGCCCGCCGCCTGCCCTGCTGCCACCAGTCGCGCCCGCATTCGCCCCCGCCGCGGATGTGGGCCACGGCGTAGACGACGCCGCGGTCCAGCAGCGACGGCAGGCTGCGATCGAACTCCGAGTCGATGCTGGATTCGTAGGCGCCGTAGCCATACAACAGGCACGGCGAGCTGCCGTCCAGCGGAGTGCCGTCGCGGTAGGCCAGCGTGACCGGGATCTGCGCTCCGTCGGGGGCGGGGGCGGTGATGCGCTCGGTGCGGTACCGGGCCGGGTCGTACCCCGGCACGTCCAAGCGCTTGAGGAGCCGGCGGCTGCCCGTCGCGAGGTCGAGCTCATACCAGGCGGGCGGCTCGATGAGCGACTCGACGGCGATGACGACCGAGCCGCCCTCGTAGTCCTCGGCGTGCTCGACCCTGATCGAGCCCGCCGGCACTTCGGGCGTGATCTCCCTGACGTTGGCGCCGTCATGGTCGGTGATCGCCAGCAGCGGCTCACCGTGTCGGCGCAGCGTGAGCAGCAGGTGGTCGGCCAGCACATCGCATCGGTGCAGCCTGGTGTCGGTGCGCGCGGGGGCGATTGCCGGGCAGCTGACGGGTTGCCAGTGGTCGCGCGACGGCGAGCGCAGCGGCGCTCGCATCAGCGTGAAATCGGCGACCTCGGAGTCGCTGACCACGTAGAGGCTGCCGCTCCGGGCCGGATCGACCAGGTACTCCGTCCCCGGGTCCCGCGGTTCAATCACCATGGGAGCATCGAGGGGGCTTCCCAGCGAGATCACGCGTACGTCGGCGGTGTCGCGCGAGGCGGCTCTGATGATGGCCAGCTGGCCGCTCCGCGAGCCCTCGAGGGTGAGCTCGAATCGTTCGTCGGGCTCCTCCAGCACGAGCTCGTCCGCCTCGGCCGTCGTTCCGACCCGATGGCGCCGTACCTGAGAGGGCCGGGTCAGCGCGTCGGGCACGAGATAGAACAGGTACTCAGAGTCCGAGCTCCATGCCGCTCCGGGATAGGTGCGGCCGATCACCTCGGGCAGGTCCTCGCCGGTCGCCAGGTCCCTGATCCGCAGCTCGTAGACCTCCGCGCCACTGACGTCGGCGGACCAGGCGAGCAGCATCCCGTCAGGACTCGGCTCGCGGATGCCGACCTCGGCAAACCCGGTGCCGGCAGCGATGACGTTCTCGTCGAGCAGGAGCTGCTCCTCGCTGCCAGCGCCGCGCGAGCGGAGCAGCTGCACGTTGTCGCTGCCCTCCGGGATCATGGTGCGGTAGATGAACCCGTCGCGCGGCCAGGCCACGGAGTACTCCGGGCCGTCGGGGGTCCGGTGCTCCGCCTCGGCTGCCAGTGTCCTGGCGAGTCTGTCCAGGGCGCCGGTCTGCGCGTCGTAGTAGGCGCGCTCGGCGGTGAGGTAGGCCTGGAGAACCGCTTCTCTCGGGTCGCGCATCCAGGCGTAGTCGTCGGTGACCGTCTCGCCGTGCAGGTCGCGGACCGACGGCACGCGAGGCGCGATCGGTGGTGTGATCGGCTCCTGCATGCCCGCGCCAACCTACCGAACGAGGCGGTCCCGCAGCAGCTCGGCCACCCGCTCGGCGGGCAGGCCGACAGAGGTGTGGCCGGCCCGGCCGGTGACGGTGGGCGCCGACAGCATGCTGTTCAGAACCGCTTCCTCGGTGGCTTCGACCACCGCGGCGAAGAAGGGGTCCAGCGCAGTCCCGGCCAGGGCGGACGCCGGCCCGGAGTGAGACAGCTCCAGGAGTTCGGCGTCACGCATGCCGCGCAGGCCGGTCGCCATCGCCAGGAAGATCTCACCGCTGCCGTGGTGCCCGGTGGAGCCCGTCCTGGCCAGACCAAGCCCGGCGCGGCGGGCGAGCCGGACACAGGCGGCCGAGTCAAGT
>JBAQGP010000043.1:0-2299 GCA_049287845.1 Solirubrobacteraceae bacterium
CCTCGGCGGTCAGCCGTGCCGGACTGGGGGAGCTGGCTGCCGAGCTCGCCCGGCGCGTGCCGGAGGCGGCGGGGGGCGACGGCGGCGCGGGCGGCGATCCCGAACCGGGGGCCGAACTGGCCGAGCATCAGGTGTTCCGCCCGGCGGCGCCCCGAGCCTACGAGGTGCGGCGCACGGGGGAGGCCAGCTTCAGCGTCACCGGCGCCGGGGTCGAGCGACTGCTCGCGCGCTATGACCTCGACAACGAGGAGGCGCTGGCCCACCTCGAGCGACGCCTGCGCGGGATCGGGGTGCTGGGTGCGCTGGAGGCCCAGGGGTTCGCGGCCGGCGATGAGGTCGAGATCGCCGGCGTGGCGTTCGACCTCGACCCCGACGCCTGAGCTCACATACCGCTAACACCGGCCGGTGTACGGGCGTGAGCGCGATGTGTAGGATCGGCCGCCGTCGGGATCCTGTGTTGCTGCGTAGGAGAGAGGAGCGCCATGCGTCGTGTCGTCGTCGCTGCCGTCCTGGGTGCCTGTTTCGCGCTGGCTGCTGGCGCCGGTGCCAAGGTGCTGCGGGTCGGGTCCTTCCACGGGGTCAGGGGTCAGTTCACCTCGCTCCAGGCGGCACTGAAGGCCGCCAGGGCCGGGGACTGGATTCTCATCGGGCCCGGCGACTACAAGACGTCGCACGTCTCCACGCCCAAGGGGGCGCCACAGTTCCCGGCGGCGGTGCTCATCACCACGCCCAGGCTGCACCTCCGCGGCATGAATCGCAAGACGGTGATCGTCGATGGGACCAAGCCCGGCTCTGCGGTGTGCAGCAACAAGGGCTCGGCCCAGAACTTCGGCCTGGCCGGCTCCGCGTCGTCCTCGGCCACCAGCCCGTACGCGGCGGTCAAGGCCGCGGGTGGCGCCTCGGGCGTCAACGGGCTGATGGTGTTCAAGGCCGCCGACGTCTCGATCGAGAACCTCACGGCCTGCAACTTCCTGGGCGGCTCGCGCGACGCCGGCAACGAGATCTGGTGGAACGGCGGCGCCGGGAGCGGCAAGGTCGGCGGCCACGGCTTCACCGGCCAGTACCTGACCGCGACGAGCACCTATCTCAAAAACCAATCCGCATCGGGTGAGGTCAGCGCCGCCCAGTACGGCGTGTTCTCCAGCAACTGGACTGGCGGCACCTGGAATGAGATCTACGCCTCCAACTTCAACGACTCGGGTTTCTACATCGGCGCCTGCCGCCAGGTCTGCGACCAGACCGTCGACCACGCTTGGGCCCAGTTCAACGCGCTCGGCTACTCGGGCTCCAACTCCGGCGGCCGGATGCTCATCGAGAACTCGCAGTTCGACCACAACGAGGATGGGTTCGACACCAACAGCCAGAACGGTGACGACCCGGCGCCCCAGAACGGCGCCTGCCCCGCCGGGGTCGCCCCACCGGTGAAGGGCGCCCACTCCTGCTGGGTGTTCATCCACAACAACGTCCATGACAACAACAACCCCAACGTCCCGGCCGCGGGCTTGGCCGCGGCGGGCCCGGTCGGCACCGGTATGTCGGTGTCCGGCGGGCACAACGACACGATCATGGACAACACGTTCTCTGACAACAACGCCTGGGGCGTCATCTTCGTCCCGTTCCTTGACAGCGGCAAACCGTGCGACGGCGGCGTGTTCGGCGGTGTGCTCGGCGCGCAGAGCTGCCTGTGGGACGACTACGGCAACGCCCTGGTCGGCAATACCTTCTCCCACAACGGCTCCTACGGTCACCCGACCAACGGCGACTTCGCCGAGGTCAACTTCCTCACCGACCCGGGCTCGAACTGCTACGGCGCCAACCACGACGCCGGTGGTGGTGCCGTCCAGCCCGCCAGCGCCGCGGCGTTGCAGACGGCGATGCCCACCTGCGCCACCACGACCACGCAGCCGGGCTCAAGCGACGGCCACTTCCTGGGCGAGGTCCTCTGCGACTCCCAGGTGCAGATCAGCCCCGGGACGCCCGCCAGCTGCCCGAGCGGCAGCTACCCGCGGGTGAGCCACATCGTCATGCACCGGCTGCCCAAGAGCCTGAAGTCGATGCCCAACCCCTGCGCCGGGGTGCCGTCGAATCCGTGGTGCAAGCCGCACCACGGGGGCGGCTGAGGGTTGGCGGCGACGGCGTAGGCCGGCGATCCTGAAGCGCTGGATCGCACACCAGCACGTTTTCGGGTGTGCGATCTGAGGGTTCAACCCGCTTGAGTCTCAGATCGCACCGGGCGCTGAGCCGTCGTGTGCGATCTGCGGCTTCAACATTGAGGCCGATCCCCCCCCTCCCAAGCCCG
>JBAQGP010000044.1:0-4538 GCA_049287845.1 Solirubrobacteraceae bacterium
CATCGCCACCGTCCCGGCTCGCGCAGGCCCCGGTGCACGGCGAGCAGCAGCCACGGGAGCGCGGCGTAGGCCAGGAGCGTCACCGTGGTGCGGTTGGTGTAGGTGACGACGAACGGGTTGAGCAGGATCACCAGCCCGGTCACCAGGTGCGCGGCGCCGCGCGGCTCCGCGAGCAGCGCGTCGAGGAGGCGCACCGCGCCCCAGGCGGCGAGCGCCAGCAGCGAGCCCAGCCACAGCCGCTGGACCACCCAGTCGGGCAGCCCGATGAGGTGCCCAAGGGCGAAGAACGGTCCCATCGGGAACAGATAGCCGGCCTGCTGCCCGGTCTGCACGCCGCCCAGCTGGCCCGTCGAGGTCCACATCGAGGCGACGTCTGCGAGGAAGCGGCCCGGGTCGACGTGGAGGTTGATCTTGGTGTCCGCCGTCGCCAGGCCCGGGCGCTGGACGAAGGCGAGCGCGTAGGCCACCAGACCGAGGAGCACGGGGACCCCCACGGTCCGGCGGGGCTGGGACATCGGCGGGAGGCTAGATGGTTGATTCCGCGCACGCGGGGTTGTGGAATCAACCGTCTGATCGGTCGCGGAGTCCCGGAGGACCGCACGGGATCATGCGGTAGCGTGCCCGCCAGCCATGAACGTCGCCGGCACAAGGCAGGAGTTCGCGCCCGTGCTGGCCTCGGTGGCCGGCGTGGAGGGATGGATGACCGACGCGCAGGCACGGCGGCTGTGGGAGGGCGCGCGCCGCATCGGCCCGGGTGGCCAGATCGTGGAGATCGGTTCGTTTCGCGGGCGCTCGACGATCGTGCTGGCCAGCGCCGCCGCCGGTGGCGTGGCCGTGGTGGCGATCGACCCCCACGGCGGCGGCGACCGGGGGCCCAACGAGATCACGTCCGATGCGCAGCGCGGCGATGCCGACCACGACACCTTTCACGCCAACCTGCGGACGGCCGGCGTCGAGGATCGGGTGCGCCACGTCCGGCGACCCTCCGGGGACGCGCTGGCCGAGGTGCAGGGCGCGATCGATCTGCTCTACATCGACGGAGCGCATCGCTACCGGTTCGCCAGGCCCGACATCGAGCTGTGGGGCGCCCGCGTGACGCCCGGCGGCACGATGCTCATCCATGACTCCTACAGCGCGGTGGGCGTGATGCTGGCCCAGCTTCGGCTCCTGTTCGCGGGCGGGCGCTTTCGCTACGTCGGGCGCTCGGGGTCGCTGGCCGAGTACCGGCGCCAGGAGCTCGGCCCGCGCGAGCGCCTCGGCAACGCGATGCGCCAGGCGGCAGCGCTGCCCTACTTCGCGCGCAACTGCGTCGTCAAGGCGGCCCTGGCGGCCCGGCTGCGCCCCGTGGCGCGACTGCTGGGCGAGCGCGGCCACTGGCCCTACTGATGGGTGCGCCCGCCCCTCCCCCCGCCGTCGCCCCGCCGCCCGGTCATCCGCGCTTTGAGCTGATCGACTCGCTGCGGGCGATCGCAGCGCTGTGCGTCGTCGTCGCCCACACCGCCGTCTTCGCCGGGTTCTCCGCACATGCGTGGACCACCGCGCTGTGGAGCGGATTGACCATCGGGGTCCCCATCTTCTTCGTCATCTCGGGCTTCCTGCTCTACCGCCCGTTCCTGGCGGCGCGGGTGCTGGGAGCGCCGGCGACCAGCCTGCGGACCTACGCGTGGCGGCGGGCGCTGCGGATCCTTCCCGCCTACTGGCTCGCGCTCACCGTGCTGGGGTGGTGGGCCCACTTGCACGGCGTCTTCACCCACGACTGGTGGCGCTACTACTTCTTTCTCCAGGTCTACAGCCACCGCACCCTCTACGGCGGGATCCTGCCGGCGTGGACGCTCTGCGTGGAGGTGACCTTCTACGCGCTGCTGCCGGTGTTCGCCGCCGCCCTGGGCCGCCTGGGAGCCCGCGCCGACAGGCGCCGGCGGATCCGGCTGGAGCTCATCGCGCTCGGGGTGCTCGCCCTGGCGTCCCTGGTGCTGCGCACGATCGACCTGGCGGGGCCGCGCACCGTGCTCGACAACACGCTGCTCGAGAACTTCGACTGGTTCGCGCTGGGCATGGGCCTGGCGGTGGTCAGCGTGGCCAGCGAGGACCGGCAGCCGGTGGCGGCACTGGGACGGGCGGTGGCGCGCTGGGCACCGGCCTGCTGGGTGGCGGCCATGGCGGTGTACGTGCTCGTGGCCCGCCTGTTCCCGTTCGCGTCGGTACAGGTGCGCGGAATCTTCTTTCAGACCGCGTGGGGTGGCCTGGGCGTGCACCTCGGCTTCGGGCTGATCGCGGTGCTGCTCGTCGCCCCGGCGGTGTTCGTGCGCCCGGGCAGCGTGCCGGCGCGCGTGCTCGGCTGGCGGGTGCTGGCTTGGCTGGGCCTCATTTCCTACGGGATCTACCTGTGGCACGACCCGCTGCTGGGCAAGCTGCTCGAGCACGGGCTGTACTCGTGGTGGCGCGGGCATCAGTTCCTGGTGCTCGCTCCGGCCACGATCATCGTGGCGGTGGCGGCGGCCGCGCTCAGCTACTACGTGTGCGAGCGCCCGATCCTCACGCTCAAGGACGCGGGGGTGCGTGCCCGCCGGGCGGCGCCAACGGCGCCGGCTCCGCGCCCCCTTCGCTGACCGTCTGGCGGCGGCGATCACCGGCGCGGCGCCTGAGCGACAGCGCGGGGCGCTCGACCAGGTAGTAGCTGGCGGCCCCGAGCGCGATCGATCCCAGCAGCGGTACGGCGCCCCACTCCAGGTAGCGCCGCAGGTGGCCGCCGCCCTGGCCGTAGTGCCACGCCAACAGGCGGCTGAGCAGCGGCGAGTGCCACAGGTAGATCCCATAGGAGATGAGTCCGATCCACAGCAGGGCCGGCCACGCCAGCACACGCCGGACCAGGCCGCCGCGATCCTCGCCGAACACCGCCGGAGCGATCACCCCCACCGCGACCGCGCCATAGAGGACGTTACGGGCCAGGTACTGCGCCGGTGAGTACTCCTGCGCGGGGTCACCGGTGAGCCCGATGCCGAGGCTGACGAGCAGGAACGCCGCCAGGGCGAAGGCCCAGGCCGCACCCGGGCGGCGGCTGATGAGGCGAACCACCGCGGGGTCACGACCACCGCCGAGCTCCAGCCAGGCGCTGACCACGGCCAGCCCCATGCCGAGGGCGAACTCGTCGAGGTACCCCGGCAGCGTCACGAGCGCCGGCAGCGGCGAGCCCGGGATCACCGGGACGGCTCCGGTCTTCATCAGCACCGCCTTGTAGGCCGTGCTGAACAGCCACAGCCCACCGACGCCGGCCGCTTGCAGGCGCAGGCGAGCGCGGAGATCGCGCGGGGTCCGCGACGAGATCGCGCGCAGCGCCATCGCCCACAGGGGCAGGAAGAGATAGAAGCTCGCCTCCAGGCCCAGCGTCCACGCCGGCGGATCGCCCGCCGCGATCGTCGAGCCCCGATAGATCTGGGCGAAGCCGAAGTAGGTGGGCACGCCGCCCGCGGTGAAGACGCCGTGATAGGGCACCAGGATGGCGGCCAGGGCCAGCGCCACCCAGTAGGCGGGCACGATCCGCAGCACGCGCCGCCATAGGTAGGTCCGGACGCTCGGGGCGGGGTCGCCGGTGAGATGGCGCATCACGAACGGGCGGTAGAGCAGGAAGCCCGAGACGACGAGGAAGATGACCACCCCGACCTCCATCCGGGCCACCAGGGCGCGCAGGCCGTGCTGGCTGAGCGCGCCGCCGTAGATCCCGACCGCGTGGAAGAAGAGAACGCTGAGGGCGGCCAGCGCGCGGATCGAGTTCATCAGCGCAAAGCGCCGGGCGCGCGGGGGGCGGGCGCGTCCGGTCATGACCCCCGGTCCGTGCGCCGCCGCGCCGCCGCGAGGGTCATCCACACCGCCAGCCCGAGCAGGATCACCGCCGCCACCCCCAGCCAGTGGGCGTCGATGAGCTCGACGCTGTAGTTGAAGTTGTAGCCGCCCTGGTTGCGGGGGGCGGTGATCACGTAGGCGATGGGCACGGCCACCAGCAGCACCGCTCCCGCGGCGCCGGCCAGCGCGCGCGGCCCGTAGCCCCGCCAGAAGATGACGAACAACCCGGCGGCGATGACGATGCCCGCACGTTTGGCGAAGACGAAACCGAGCACCACGCCCAGCACCACGGCCAGCGCGGCGGCCCGCGGCAGCGTCATGCGACGCCGGCCCCCGTCGAGTGCGGCGAGATCCCACAGCGGCTCAAGCCGAACTGGCGTGGGCCGCCCGGGCGCACGGAGGACGATCAGCAGCAGGGCCAGTGCCAGCGCCACCGCCCCGGAGATGACGTAGCCGAGATCGACGGTCGACTGGGGCGAGAACGCGAACGACACGTTCCGGCATCCGGCGGGGGCGACCCAGCCGTTGGCGTAACCGTCGATGACCTGCGGCGTGCCCAGCGAGCGGCCGTCACAGTGCGCCTGCCAGCCGGTGTCATAGCTCTCGCCCAGCACCAGCCACGACGGGCGGCTGAGGGCGACGCGCACGCCCGAGACGCTGTCGCTGCCCAGGTGCCCCGCGCTCACGAGCCGTCCGCC
>JBAQGP010000045.1:0-15325 GCA_049287845.1 Solirubrobacteraceae bacterium
GGCACCTCGTCGGACGCGGGTGCGAGCTTCGCCGGCTTCAGGCGCTCCAGCAGCGCGGGGTCCGCGACGACCGCGCCGGCGTGGGGTCCGAACAGCTTGTAGGTGGAGAAGACGTAGAAGTCCGCCCCCAGGGCCCGCGTGTCGGTGGGGACGTGGGGCGTCGCGTGCACCCCGTCGACGTAGACCAGCGCACCGGCGGCGTGAGCGCGATCGGCAATGGCCCGGACATCGGGGCGGCTGCCGATGGCGTTGGATGCCGCGGTGACCGCGACCAGGCGGGTGCGCGCGCTGAGCAGATCGTCGAACCGAGCCGCCGGGAGCTCGCCCGTCTCGGGGTCGAACTCCGCCCAGCGCACGGTCGCCCCGGCGCGCTGAGCGGCGATCACCCACGGCCGGATGTTGGCGTCATGGTCCAGCGAGGTCACGACGATCTCGTCGCCTGCCGACCACCCGGCCGAGAGCGCGTCGGCGACATGGAACGTAAGTGTCGTCATGTTGGGCCCCAGCACGACCCCCTCGGGGGTGCCGTTGACGAGGTCGGCCACTGCCCGCCGGGCCTCCGCCACGATCGCGGTGCTGCGCTCGCTCGCGGCAAACGTCCCGTGCACGTTGGCCATGCCGTCGCGCAGGCCGGCGGCGATCGCCTCGATGACCGCGGTCGGGACCTGGGTCCCAGCGGCACCGTCCAGCGACGCCCAGCCGTCGTCGAGGCCGGGGAACTCGGCGCGGATGCTCTCGATCGAACGGTTCAGCTCGCTCACCAGGCGCCGTATTGTGCCGACCCGGCTGCGTCAGCGCCGGGTGCGACGGGCTGCCGGACGCCGCGTGCGGTGTCTACCCGATTGATGAACGCCCTGTGAACGGTTGAGCGGCTCGGCGCACCGCGCACACCCCGCCTGCCACGATCCCCGGATGACCGCTGACGGACAGCGCTCGGTCCTCATCGTCGACGACGAGCCGACGATCGTCGAGGTGGTGGCCCGGTATCTCGAGCGGGCCGGCTACGCGACGCGGACGGCGGCGAGCGGGGAGCAGGCGCTTCAAGCCGCGGCGGAGCAGCGTCCGGACCTCGTGGTCCTCGATCTGATGATGCCGGGCATCGATGGGCTGCGGGTGATGCGCCGGCTGCGCGACCAGGCCTCCGAGCCCGTCGGGGTGATCCTCCTGACCGCACGGGGCGAGGAATCTGATCGCGTCACCGGGCTGCGACTCGGTGCCGACGACTATGTGGTCAAGCCGTTCTCGCCGGTCGAACTCGTGGCCCGCGTCGATGCGGTGCTGCGGCGCGTGGACAAGCCATCGGGCGAGGAGGCGTCGGTCCTGGAGCTGGGCGACCTCCGGATCGACCCGGTGGCCCGGCAGGTGTTCGCCGGCGGCGAGGAGATCCTGCTCACCCAGCGGGAGTTCGACGTCCTGCTCTTCATGGCGCGCCACCCGCTCCAGGTGTTCTCCCGCGAGCAGCTGATGGACGCCGTGTGGCAGTACTCGTTCTACACCGACACCTCGACGGTGACGGTCCACATCCGCCGGCTGCGCGCCAAGCTCGAGGCTGACCCGTCCCGGCCAGCCCACATCCAGACGGTGTGGGGAGTCGGCTACCGCTTCGCTCCATGAGCAGGGCGACGCGGAGCGGCGGTGCGGTCGCCCGTGCCCGATCCTCCGCGGGGTCCCTGTCGCGCCAGTTCGCCGTTGCGGTCGGCCTGGCGACGGCTCCGGTGCTCATCGCGCTGGTCGTGTTCGGACTGCTGATGGTGATCTCGGGCGATGCCCTGGCCGAGATCGCCGCCATTGTTGTCGCCGCCGGCGCCATCGCCGTCGGAGGTGCCCGCCTGTTCGCGCGTCAGATCGCGGCCGACGTCGCGGCCATCCGCGTCGGCCTCGACGAGGTGGCGCGGGGCGGGCGCGACGTGACGATCGAGACGGCCGCCCGCGACGAACTGGCCGAGCTGGCCGCCTCGGCCAACGCCATGATCAACCAGCTGGGAGCCGAGGAGCGCGCCCGGACCCAGTCCGAGGACGCCCGGCGCAACCTGGTCGCGGCCGTGTCGCACGATCTGCGCACGCCGATCACGTCGTTGCGGCTGCTGGCCGAGGCCGTTGGCGACGACATCGTCGACGGTGACCAGCGCCGGGCCTACGTCGATCGCATGGGTACCCACATCGGGGCACTGAGCGCGCTGATCGACGACCTGTTCGAGCTCTCGCGGCTCGAGGCCGGCGACATCACGTGGTCCTTGCATCAGGTGGCGCTCGACGAGCTGGTCCAGGAGACGATCGAGGCGATGCGGGTCCAGGCCGAGGCGAAGGGCGTCCAGGTCACCGCCGCCCTGCCCAGCGACCTCACCGCCGCCCGCGCCAACCCCGAGAAGCTTCAGCGCGTTCTGTTCAACCTCATCCAGAACGCCATCCGCCACACCCCGGCCGACGGGAGCGTCGTCGTCCGGGCCGAGCTGTCGCCGGGTGGAATAGAGATCGAGGTTGCCGACACCGGCAGCGGCATCGCCGCCGATGACCGCACCCGGGTGTTCACGGCGTTCTACCGCGGCGGGTCCGGCTCGGCGCGCTCCGGCGAGGGCGCGGGGCTGGGGCTGGCGGTCTCCAGAGCGATCGTCGAGGCCCACGGAGGCCGGATCTGGCTGCTCGACTCCCCGCAGGGCACCCGGGTTCGCTTCAGCCTGCCGGCTGCGGTCTCGTAAGGCTCCTGTAATCAATTAACGGTCCCTTCCGATCTCGCCTGATCCGTTGCCCGAGCGCGGATGGGGTGGTCCACTTCAGGGCACGCCCTGACCGCCACCGGTCAGGGCCGGCGCAACCGATCCGGTCCCGACCGGCCCGCGCCTCAGCCAAACCTCACCTCCAAGGAGAGACATGCATCCTTCACTGCGCGTTGCGGCGCGTCTGTCGGCGCTCGCCGCCGGGCTGACCGTGGCGGTCACCGGCGTCGCGACCGCCCATCCCACGGCGCGCGCCGATCGCCCGCACCGCAGCCCGGTCATCGGGCACGTCTACGTCAACGACAACACCACCCCCGCCAATACGATCGCGGGCTTTGACCGGCACGCCGACGGGACGCTCACCCCCATCCCCGGCTCCCCGTTTGCCACCGGCGGCGCCGGCACCGGAGCCGGGATCGGCTCCCAGGGCGCGCTCCAGACGGCGCCCGGCGGGCGCGAGCTGCTGGCCGTCGACGCGGGCAGCAACCAGATCTCGCAGCTGTGGATCGGCCGTGATGGAAGGCTGTGGCCGGTGCCCGGCGGGACCATCGCCTCTCAGGGCAACGAGCCGGTCAGCATTGCCGTCGCCCGCGACCTCGTCTACGTCGCCAACAGTGGCGCCGGAGCCAGTGACTATGCCGGCTTCGCGTTTGACCGCTTCGGACGCCTGCGCCCGATACCGGGCGCGACGTTCCCGCTGCCCGACACGGCACAGCCCGGCGATGTCCTGATCAACTCGACCGCGACCCGGCTCGTGGGCACGCGGGTGGGCACCTCCCAGATCGACAGCTTCACCATCGACGGGCGTGGCGACCTGCACGCCGCGCCGGGCTCGCCGTTCGCGGCGCAGGGCCCGGGGCCGTTCGGCAGCGAGTTCGACCCCATCGACCCTGGCCAGGTGTTCGTGTCCAATGCCCACGGCGGCCCGAACGCCGGGACGGTGTCGGCGTTCGACGACGGCCCGCAGGGCGTCCTGAGCTCGATCGGCGCATCGCCGTTCCCCAACGGCCAGACCGCCCCCTGCTGGGTGGAGATCACCCGCGACGGGCGCCACCTGTTCGCGGTCAACACAGCGGTCCCCAGCGTGTCGAGCTATCGCATCCGGCGCGACGGGGCGCTGCGCCTGATTCAGAACACGCCCTTCAGCGAGGCCAACGCCGCCACACTGGGTCCCGAGGACGCACGGCTCAGCCCCGACGACGCGACCCTGTGGGTCGTGGACACCAAGGGCGACGCCGTCAGCGCGTTCGCCGTGCGGGGCGGACGGCTGACCCAGATCGACGCGGCGCCGACGGCGCTCCCCGCCGGGGCCGCGCCGTTCGGCATCGTCGTGAACTAGCCCTCCTCAGTTCACCGGCCTTGGCACCGCGTGTTGCCAAGGCCGGTGTCCGGTGGTATCCAATGGGGGTCATCACCGAGCGAGGGAGAGCCATGTCGCTGAGACGAGCAGTCGCCGTCGTGACAGCATTGGCGATGGTCACGTTCACCGCCGGCGCTGCCGCGTCGCAGTCGGGTCCGCGAGGCGTACCCGAGATGCACTTCGGTCACCGCGTGAGCGTCGCTCCGGTGTGCTTCGCAGTCACCAATCCCGCCGGGGGCCAGAGCGACCTGTATGGGCTGCGCTACACCGACAGCTGGGGCCGGCCGGATCCCGCGACGCCGGCGATCGTCCTCGTCCATGGGATCGCATCGTCCACTGAGAACTGGGACTTCTCCCCCACCTGGTCGGTGGCCCGCGCGCTCGCAGCGGCGGGGTACGTCGTCTACTCCTACGACCGGCTGGGCTATGCCCAGAGCAGCTACTTCGATCACCCCGGCGGCGGCCTCACGCTGACCACGGCGGCGCATCGGGCGGAGCTGCATCAGATCGTCGGCGAGGTCAAGACCGGCGGCTACCAGATGGCCACGGGCACCGACTGCACGGCCGCCGGCCGGGGCGGCAGGGTGCGCAGCCGCCGCGTGGTCATCATCGGCCACAGTGCCGGCGGCTGGATCGTCGCCGGCTACCCGGGTGAGTACCACGATGTCGCCGCGATGATCCAGGCCGACATCAACGGATCCAACGCCCAGCCCCCGGCTGGCACGCCGCCCCCGCCTCCGTCGACCGGCGGCGGGTTCACCCCGGATCCGAGCCACCCCGACTACTTCGAGTTCTTCCAGACCCGCCAGAACTGCGAGGACTTCAACACCTACCCGCCGGGGGAGGTCCCCTACGTCGTGCAGATCGCCTGCACGCCGCCGTTCCTGGACTCACCCTTCGGCGAGATCACCGACATCGCCGCGATGTACGCAGAGAACGACGCCTCGATCAGCCAGATCGGGCCCTCGATCCCAGTGCTGCTCACCTCCGGAGCGCAGGACACGACCGACCCGCCGGTCGATGCCGACGCGGACTACGCCTACTACCAGCAGCATTGCGGCTGCGACGTGTCTCAACTGCTGTTCGCGGACACCGCCCACCTGTTCATGGTCCACCAGTCCCTGCCGGTGTGGCTCAATGATGTCGTGGGATGGCTGAGCTCCCGGGGCGTGCGCCCTCCGCGGCGGACACCGCCCGTGCGCTGCACCGACTGCGTGGTGCCGTTCGTGCGCTGAGCGGGTCAGAGGGGCTGGTCGCCGTCCAGGAGGTGGCCCGCCGTCTCGTTGGTCCAGGCGAGCGCCTCGAGGTAGTGCTCGGGGGCGCTGGTGACGAGCTGTCGGGCGCGGCGGAACTCTCCCTCCTCCATTGCCGCGACGCAATCGAGCAGCCGGCCGGGCCCGCTGCGTGTGATGAGCGCGTCGCGCATCGCCTGAGGGAACGGCAGCAAGCTCACGACGCTGGCCATCGGCCTGTCGGTGAGGGCGTCGATCACGGAGAACAGCCCCAGCGCGAACAGCTCGGGCCCCCGACCGTCCCGCTCCTCACCGGTCAACTGGCAGAACCTCGCGCGGACGAGGGCGGTGATGAACAGCTCGCGCGGCTTGTCGCCGATCTGGGCGAGGATCATCATCGTCGTCCAGCTGCGGACGTTGTCGATCCCCAGCAGCGTCACCGCCTGCATCACGGTGCTCACACGCTGGCGCACGCTGAAGTAGGCCGAGTTGATGTAGCGCAGCAGCCGATAGCTGAGCGCCACGTCGGTCGAGATCACGCGGTCCAGCGCGGCGAGATCGACGGCCGGGTCCTGCACGTCGGCGGCGAGCTTGAGCAGCGCCAGCTTGTTGGGGGCGACCGACGTGCCCTCGATGAGCTCCGGGCGGCAGAAGAAGTAGCCCTGGAACAGGTGGCAGCCGGCGGCCAGCGCGACCTCGAAGTCGGCGTGGTCCTCGAGCTTCTCGGCCACAAGGGTCAGGCGGTGGGGCGAGAGCTCGCGCGCGAGGTTGGTCAGGCCGTCGGCGCCGAGCGCGCGCAGGTCCAGCTTGACGATGTCGACCTTGGGCAGCAGCGGAGCGATCTCGGGGGTGAGCGTGAAGTCGTCGAGCGCGACCTGGTAGCCGCCCGTGCGCAGCTTGCCCAGCGCCGCGATCAGCGCCTCGTCGACGAACTGGTCCTCGAGCAGCTCCAGGACGACGCGATCGGGCGGGATCGTCTCAGCCAGACCGCCGAGGACGAACTCGCGGGTGACGTTGATCCATGCGCGTCGGCGGTCGACGAGGCGCCCGAGGTCGATCTCGGTCATCGCTCGCAGCGAGACGCGAGCGGTCGCCAGCTCGTCGTCGCGGACGTTGGCGTGATCGGACCCGGCCTCGCGATACAGCAGCTCGTATCCCACCGCGGTCAGATCCCCGTTGAGGATCGGCTGCCGCGCGAAGAGAACCTCGTTCATTGGTGCCGGATCGGTCATCGATACTGCCGCCCCCGATCCGCTTGTCGGCACGAGCGCGACGGGGTTGGAGCTGACTGACGCAAAACTGGCCGGACAGGCCGCCGCATTGTGGCGCGTCCTCTGGGGCGGGCGCCGGAGGACCGGCCCCTCGCTTGAGAGCCACCGGACCACGAAGCCCTGTCAGGGCTTGAGCTTGTGCCCGCTGTGGAACAGCCAGGCGCTCCAGGTGACGGTGAGCGCCGCGAGCACCGCGGTGATGCCCAGCGCCAGACCGACCGGGACGTCGCTGGTGCCCAGAAACCCGTAGCGCACCGCCTGCACGAGGTAGAAGATCGGGTTGGCATGCGAGACCTCGCGCCAGGGGGAGGGCAACGTCGAGACGGAGTAGAAGACGCCGCCGAGAAAGCTCAGCGGCACGATCATGATGTTCTGGACGAAGCCGGCGTGGTCCCAGGTCTTGGCGTAGATGCCGATGACCACGCCGAGCGAGGCGAACAGCGTCAACCCCAGCGCCACCCCGGCCACCAGCACCAGGGGATCGTTGATCGGCACGTGCGTGATCGGCAGCGCGAGCAGCAGCAGCGTCACACCGATCAGCAGCGCGCGTACCACGCCACCCAGCGACAGGCCCAGGTTGATCTCCCAGTTGCGCATCGGCGAGGCGAGCACGTCGTTGAGATACCGATCGAATCGGGACTGGAACACCGAGGAGGCGTTGTTGGTGTACGCGGCCTGGACCATCGCCATGGTGATCAGGCCCGGAACGATGAACTCGCGGTAGTCAAAGCCGTCGACGTGGCGGATACGCCCGCTCAGCGACAGACCGAAGACCAGGATGAACAGGAACGAGGCCACCACGGGCGCCGCGACGGTCTGCGTCCAGAGCTTGAGGACCCGGAGCACCTCACGGCCGCCCAGGGCGATGAGCCCGCGGCGGCGGACCGCCAGTCCTGGCTTGGCCGCTCCGCGGCGGCCGTCGACGATGCTCGGGACGCTCACGCCGCCGCCGCCATCGCCTTGACGTAGACGTCGGCCAGGGAATCGGCGTCGAAGCTCTCGAGCAGGCCGGCGGGGCTGTCGCGCGCCAGCAGGCGGCCGCCCCGGATCAGCGCGACGTCCTGACAGAGCTCCTCGGCCTCCTCCAGGTAATGGGTCGTGAGCAGGATCGTGGTGCCCTGCTCGTGCAGCCGCCGGATGTAGCGCCACAACTCGATGCGCAGCTCGAAGTCGACCCCGGCCGTCGGCTCATCGAGGATCACCAGCCGCGGCTCGTGCATCAGGGCGCGCGCCAGCAGCAGGCGCCGGCGCATGCCACCGGAGAGGCTCGGCGCCCGCACCCCGGCCTTGGAGCGAAGATCGAAGACGTCCATCATCTCCCGCGCGCGGCGGAGCGCGTCGGGGCGGCTCATCCCGTAGTAGCCCCCGTGGTAGACGAGCGTCTCCTCCACGTCCAGGAAGCGGTCCAGGTTGACGTCCTGCTCGGCGAGCCCCATCATGCGCCGCGCCTCGGGATCGTCGTGCCGCTGACCGAAGATGTCGATCTCGCCCGCGGTGATCCGGATCAGGTTGCACACGGCGCTGATCAGCGTCGTCTTGCCGGCGCCGTTGGGACCGAGCAGCCCGAAGAACTCGCCGTCGGGGATCTCCAAATCGAAGCCGTCGAGGGCCAGCAGGCCGCCGTCGTAGCGCTTGGTCAGACCGCGCAGGGAGAGAGCTGGGAGGGTCGTCACGAGATATCGAGCCTAGTGCGCTGCGGCGGGCTAGCCTCGTGGCCGTGCCGTCATTCATCGACATCGTCGAGGCTCGTGGCGTGGTGCTCGCCGATGGCGGCACCGGGACGAACTATCAGGACATGGGCATCGAGCCCGGGATTGCGCCAGAGGAATGGGTCTTCGATGAGCCCAAGCGGGTCGTGGATCTGCACCGGAGCTTTGCCGACGTCGGCTGCGATCTCGTCTCCACCTGCACGTTCGGCGGCTCGCCGATCCGGCTCGAGGATGGGCCGCTGGCCGGACGGGCGCGCGAGCTCAACGCCCGTGGCGCTGAGCTGGCCCGCCGTGCGGTGGGCGACGACCTGCTCGTGGCCGGCTCGGTGGGGCCGACGGGCCAGCTCGTCGAGCCGTTCGGCCCGCTCACCAAGGACATCGCGCTGGAGGCGTTCGCCGAGCAGGCGCTCGGCCTGGCCGACGGCGGAGTCGATGTGATGCTGCTCGAGACCTTCTTCACCCTGGACGAGGGCCTGTGGGCCGCGGAGGCCATCCGCGCGGTCAGCGACCTGCCGATCGTCATGTCGTTCAGCTTCGACCAGGGGACGCGGACGATGATGGGGCTCAGCCCCGCCGAGCTGACCGCGGCGGTTGACGACACCGGCGTGGCGGCGCTGGGCGCGAACTGCGGCCGGTCGCTTCAGGACACCGCCCAGCTGGTCTCCGAGTTCAGCGATGCGGGCGTGACCCAGCCGCTGTGGATCAAGCCCAATGCCGGTGTGCCCCAGGTGACGGCCGCCGGCGTCGTGTACCCCGAGGACCCGCAGTCGTTCGCGATGCAGGTGGCCGAGTTCGCGCGCCGCGGCGCCCGCATCGTCGGAGGCTGCTGCGGCTCGACGCCGGAGCACCTGGCGGCGCTCGCCGAGGCGCTCGGCCGCTGATCGCCGACTCAGCGCCCCCGACGACTGAGCGTCCCGGACGGTCGGCCATCCCGGTCCAGGGAGTCCAGCAGCAGTGGGCGGTACTGGGCTCGGACCAGTGACCTCCTGCCTGTCAGGAGGCCCACCAGGACGGGCCCTGCTCGCGTCGCGCCAGCTGGAGACCCTCAGGCCCCTGGAGCTCTCATGCGCACAGGAGGAACTCGTCGTTTGAGTAGGATTCGAGCCGTGTTGTCGTTCTTTCGTCTGACGCCGCCGTAGCCCGCCCGCCGCAGGGTTGCTGACCCTGCGCGCTCGGCCTCACGTCAGACCACAACCGCCCGGCCAGGGCGGGTCAGGAGAACCTCATGTTTGCGCTGTACCGGGCGTTGCTGGCGCGTCGCGCGGCGCGTCCACTCGCCGTTGCGTGTGCGCTCGCGTGGCTCGCTTTCACGAGCTATGGGCTCGCCATCATCCTCGTCGTCCATGCTGCCACCCGCTCGTTCGGGTTGGCGGGCGCCGCGGTGGCGGCGTTCTCGGCCGGCTCGGGACTGATGGCGCCGGCCAGGGGACGGTTCATCGATAGGCAGGGTCCCCATCGGCTGGTGTTGTTCACCTTCGCCCATGGCTGCGCCGCTTCCGCGCTGGTGGTCACCTGCCTGCTGCATGCACCTGCGGTGGCGCTTCTGTGCGCCGCCATGGTGGCGGGCGGTGTCGCCCCGCCGCTGATCGCGACCGCCCGGACGATGTGGACCAAGATCGCCGCGCCGGACCTGATCAAGTCCGCCCATGCCCTGAACGCGAGTCTCGCGGATGCGGCCCAGCTCCTCAGCCCCGCTCTCACCGGCGCGCTCGCCGCAGCCTTCGCCCCGAGTCTGGCGCTCGCGGTCCTGATCGTCGGCGCGACGCTCGCAGGCGCCATGATTGCTCTCACCGGGCGCCGCCGGCGACTGGTAGACGCTTCGGCGCCCGCACCGCCAGGGCGCCTGGTGGGCGTCATCGCGGATAGTCCGGGCCTGCGCACGCTCGTCGCCTGTGACGTCGCTGGCGGACTCTGGACTGGCGGCCTGGAGGTCTCGGTCACTGCGCTGGCTGCTCGTCACGGCGCGGCCGAGCTGGCGGCGTTGCCGCTGTCAGCGATGGCCGTCGGCGGGGCGCTCGCGTCGCTCTGGGTCGGCTCGCGCTCTGTGTTGCCTGCGGCTGATGTCCGCTATCTCGGAGGGTCGCTCCTCGTCGGCGCCTCATTGCCACTGGCGATGGTCGGGCCATCGGTGGGGAGCGTCACGTGCATCGCGGTGGTGGTTGGAGCTGGAGTCGGGGTTCTCGGAGTGGCGCTGTTTGAGTTGCTCGATCACGTCGTGGCACCAGAGCGCGCGGTCGAGGCGTTCACGTGGTTGACGACTGGGCAGGCCGCCGGGTCTGCCGCCGGGGCTGCCGGTGCTGGAGCGCTGGTGCATGGCGGCACCACGGTCACGTTCGGCGTCGTTGGGGGCTGCGCCGTCGCCGCAGCGGCAATCGCGTTCATCCGTCGGGGCACCCTCACCTCGGATACGAGTCTGGACAGCGCCCAGAGTCGGCGGTTCTAGCGACGTCGGTTGGGCCGCCTGGCCAACGACATCGCCAAGCGGCCCCGCGCTTCCGGGAGGACCCCGCGATGCGGCTTCTCGGTCAGCCGGCCGCCATCGCCGGCTCGCCGCTGTTCGCGTTGTCGGCCGTCTCGATCGTTTCCTGCTGCTTGGGGCGGTTGCCAAGGCTGATCTGCACCTGGCGGGGCTTCTTCTGCTCGGGCTTGGGGATCCGGATCTCGAGGACCCCGCGATCGAAGTGGGCCTGCACCCCGTCCGGGTCGATGCCCTGGGGGAGGGTGAGGGAGCGGGAGAACCCGCCGAACGCGCGCTCGAGTCGGTAGTAGCCCTCCTGCTGGGTCTCGTGCTCTGCCTTGCGCTCCCCGGAGATCGTGAGCACGTTGTCTTCGAGCTGGACGTTCACGTCCTCGTCGGAGAGGCCGGGGAGATCGGCGCGGAGAACGTAGTGGTCGCCGGTCTCGACGAGGTCCGTCGCCGGGATCCATCGGCGGCCTCCGGCACCGTTGCGCCCGGTTGGGTTGGGCTGGTCGAAGAGGTTGTTGAACAGCCGGTTCATCTCGTTCTGGATGGTGCCCAGCTCAGCGACCGGCTCCCAGCGAATCAGCGCCATTGCAAACCTCCTAAAGCGAGAATCGACGCGGTTGTCGGGGTCTTCTACCGTCGGTAATAGATCTCAGTCGGCTCATGTCAAGGCTTTGCTGTCAACCGCACCTGCAGGACGATCAGCCGGCGGCCCTCGCGAAGCAGCAGCTCGTCGCCGTCGCAGATCCCGGCCGGCACCACGATCCGCCCGCCGGACCCGTCTGTGAGCGTGAGCGGGAACCGGGCCACGTAGGCGGCCTCAGGGCCTGTCAGCTCGAGCACGCCACGCAGACCGCCCGCCGGCGGCGACGGGCGCCGTTGTGAGGGCGACGGCGATCGGCGGACCGCAACGGGATGCGGGAGGAAGCGCTCGTCATAACGAGCTCGCGCGGCCGGATCACTGAGTACCTCGTAGGCGCGGGCAGCCGCGGCGAACCGCTCGGGCCCGCGCGGGTCTCGGTTGAGATCTGGGTGATGTCGGCGGGCGACATGCCGATACGCGCGGCGGATGTCCGGCGCGGACGCATTGCGCGGGACACCCAGCACGGCGTAATAGTCGACCTGGCCGCCGCCAGTCATCGCCAGCGATCGCCGTCTCCATCGCTCGACCCCGCTACGAGCCGGCTCGCCATGGGACCGGGACGGGCGAGCGCAACAGGCTGGTCAACGGACTGCGGTTCCACCCCGGTTCGCTCGAGATCGAGCGGACGCTCACCGGTGTCGCGGCCGGTGCACCGGACGCCGAGAAGGACCCGAAGTCGTTGAGCGTGCCGGCCAGGAGCAGGGTGAGCGCGACCGCCACTGCCGCGCAGGCCGCAGTGATCGCCGCGGCGTGCGGGAGGTGGGGACGATGGAGTACGTGCACGGGGATCACCTCCAGCTGTCGTTTGCCTTCGGCCTCTTCCATTAGGCCGGGTCGCCCCGCCGTCAAGCCTGCGGGCGCGAGCTCTTGGGGTCAGTCGTGCTCGCCGTGCGTGGCGGCGGCGCGGAGCTTGCCCAACGCGCGGTGCTCGATCTGCCGCACCCGCTCGCCAGACAGGCCGATCCGCTCGCCGATGTCACGCAGCGATTCCTCCGGACCGCCCAGCCCGTAGCGGGCACGCAGGATCATCCGCTCGCGGTCGTTCAGGCTGCCCAGCAGCGCGCGGATCTGCTCGATCTCCGAGTGATCGAGCAGCTGCTCATACGCGTCGGCGGCGAGTGGATCGGCGAGCAGCTCCCCGAACGCACCCAGCTCCCCCTCGGCGCCTTGGATCGGTTCGTCCACCGACTGCGGCACGCGCTCCAATGCCAGGAGCTGCCCGACCTGCGCGTGCGACAGGCCGGTGCGGACCGCCAACTCGTTCCCGCTCGGCTCCCGCCCATGCTCGGTCAGATACCCGGCGTGCGCTCGCTTGAGCTGAGAGAGCTGTCTGAGCGCGCGATCGGAGAGCACCATCGGGCGGGTGAGCTCGGCGATCAGCTGCTGCATCGCGTGTCTGACCCACCACGCCGCATACCCCCAGAACGGCACACCCAACGAGGAGTCGTAGCGCTCCAGGGCGCGCAACAGCCCAACGACGCCCTCCTGCATCAGCTCCACCCGGGTGATCGCCGACGATCCGCGGTACGTGCGCGCGACACTGGCGATGAGGGGCAGGAACGCCTCGACCAGCTCCTCCCGCGCCCGGCGGTCGCCGGCCTGCGCCGAGTCAACGAGCCGTCGCTCGGCGGAGCCAGGGAGTCGTGGCCGCTCGCCCAGCTCGCGTAGGTAGCCGGCCGAGCTCGTCTCACCGCCGAGCCGGCGGTGGCGCATCTCCTCGGCGAGCTGCTGATCGAGGGCGCGCGCGTCGCGCGACTCTGTCTGCAGCCGATCGCTCTCCTCCTGGGTGATGTGGTCGAGCTCGCTGACCATCTCGTCGAACTCGATCCTAGGCCTCGCGAGGTTGCCGTTCACGGCCACCAGGAACTCCGAGACGCGGCCGGGCGCGAGCCGGTCATCCATTCAGGACGCCCGGTCGCGCGCCAGGGCTGTCGGCATCACGCGGGCCGGACCGGAGGCAGGACGATCGCCCGATGCGACCGGGAGCCAACGCCCCGCCGCACCCACCCGATCCGCCAACGACGACGAAGAGACATACGGACGCTTCACCTCCTTTCCAGGCACACGAGTCGCGGCGAGAGGCAGAGAAGAAAAGGTGGTGGAGACCCGGAGCCAGACAGCCTTTCCGAAGGCGGTAGGTGCCCCGAACGTCAGGCTCCCCCTCGCGCAATGGGCCCCGGGCCTCCACCCGTCTGATGAGCCGCTTCTCTATGTCAAACCTCTCTGATCACCCTAATAGGCCCCCCGCCCCGATCGTCAACCCCACCCCGGCAAAAAACTGTCGCCGACAACCACGCGCACCAGGCGCGGTGAGTGCCTCCACGCCGAAGGGCATCGGGCGACCACTGTCACGCCGACCGACCATCATCTTGAACGATGACACGAGACCGCGTGCGGGCAAAGCAGCGCGCGTCGACTGCCCGCGACCAACTCAGCCATTGGAGAGATCCCGCAGAGCGAGGCTGTTCCGAGTGGGCGGTACTGGGCTCGAACCAGTGACCTCCTGCTTGTAAGGCAGGCGCTCTACCAGCTGAGCTAACCGCCCGCGGCAGTCGATGGTAGCCACGGCCGAACGGGCACGCGGGGCGTGCCCGACGCCGTCGCAGCGCGTCGCAGCCGAGCAGAAGCTCGGTCTGGATCTCGCCGCCCCTGCCGTCGTCCTGATGGCGACCTGAGGGCCAGTCCTGCGGATCCTCGATCACACCATCGAGCGTGATGTAGGTGGAGTTGATGATGCGTCGCATGCTGTGGCTCCTCGGTCAGCGCCCGCTCGGGGCGATGTTGTGGTTGAGGTGAAAGACGTTCGCGGCGTCATAGACATCCTTGACGGCTGTCAGGCGCGCGCGCTGGGCGTCGGAGTAGGCACGCCGCACTCCCGAGGCGCCCTCGTCGCTGAGCGCGTTGACGTAGGCGCCCGCGGCGAACGGGTCGAGCTTGGCGGCCGCCGTCCGGGCCGCGCCCATGCGCCGTTCATCCTCGCCGGGATCGGTCCACCTCACGCCCGCGGTGTACTCAAAGCGCGTCCGGCGATGGCTGAAGGCAGTGGCGTGCTCATCGACGTCGGAGATCGCCCCGCCGTGGGCCTGGAGGCTGACCCCGGGCAGCATGGTGTCGGCCGGGTCGCGGTGCAGCAGCGCGGAGATCGCGCCGTCTGACAGCGCAGGCAGGTAATGGCCCTTCCAGTAGCGCCGGAAGCGATGGCCCTCGGCGTTGTCATCGCGGGTCTGCAGCGTCAGGTAGGAGAGCTCGGTGACCGTCTCGTCAACCGGGCGGCCGATGCCGCGCAGCGCCGGCAGCAGGGCCCGCCCCGCTACCGGGTCGCCCACCCACACGTACCCGAGCGTCACGGTGTCGCCGGAGATCTCGGCGGTGAGCGTCGCCTCGCGGGGCGCGTCGACGGCCAGGTCGCGCCACCCGCGCAGGGCGCTCGCGGCGCCGTCGAGTCCGAAGGTGAGGTCGGCCACCAGGGCCCGGGTCCCGACGTGATGCAGCCGGAACTCGAACTCCACGACGACACCGAAGTTGCCGCCCCCGCCGCGCAACCCCCAGAACAGGTCGGGATGCTCGTCCGCGGACGCGCGGACGACGTCGCCGTCGGCGGTGACGACGGTGCAGGACACCAGGTTGTCGCAGGCCAGGCCGTGCCGCCGCGCCAGCCACCCCATGCCCCCGCCGAGGGTGAGGCCGCCGACGCCGGTGTGTGAGACGTTGCCGGCGGTCGTGGCCAGCCCGAACCGCTGCGTCGCGCGGTCCACGGCCCCCAGCATCGCGCCCCCCTGGACCCGGGCACGCCGTGCCCGGGGGTCGACGGTCACGCGGTCCATGCGGGTGAGGTCGATCATCAGGCCGCCGTGGGGGACGGCGAGCCCGGCGATGTTGTGCCCGCCGCAGCGCACGCCGATCTCGAGGTCCCGCTCGCGGGCGGCCCGCAC
>JBAQGP010000046.1:0-1765 GCA_049287845.1 Solirubrobacteraceae bacterium
CTGCCCGGCTGACATGATCGTGGCCTCGATCCACAACGGGGGCGGGGGCCATGATCCCGGGACCGGGCCGCTCCCGGCGGGGCTGCCGATCCAGGTGGACATCTTCCCGCGCCATGAGGCCAGCGCCTGCTGGGCCGACATGACGCGGACGTTCGTCGTCGGCGAGCCCACCAGCGCGTACGCCGAGCTCATCTCCGGACAGGAGAAGCTGGTCCGCACCGCGCTGGACCAGGCCCGTGCCGCGGTGCGTCCGGGGGTCACCGGGCGGGAACTGCATGAGGCCACCTGTGACCTGTTCGAGGCGGCGGGCTGGGCCACGCAGCGAACCGGCGGCGGGGAGGAGGGGTTCCAGTTCGCGCTCGGTCATGGCGTCGGGCTCGAGGTCCACGAGCCGCCCGGACTGGGCTTCTCCGGGCGCGAGCCCTTCGTGGCCGGCGATGTCGTCGCGCTCGAGCCCGGCCTGTGGGACAGACGGATCGGCGGAGTGCGCCTCGAAGATCTGCTGCTCGTGACGGCCGACGGCTGCGAGACGCTGACCGACTATCCGTACGAGCTTGCGCCTCGCGCCTGAGGTGCTGGCGACGCGCCTGAGGCGCTGGCGCCGCGCCTGAGGCGCTGGCGACGGCCCCCGCGGCGCCCCGTTCCTATCCTTAATGAAGCCACCGACGCCAACGTCGGCGAGCGGTCGCGCCCAATAGGGCAGAATGACGATCGTATTTGCCGACAATAGGAGGAAGACATGACGCTCCAGATTGGGGCCACCGCACCCGACTTCGAGGCCGAGACCACCGAGGGCCCGATCCATTTCCACGACTGGATCGGCGACTCGTGGGCGGTCCTCTTCTCGCATCCCAAGAGCTTCACGCCCGTCTGCACGACGGAGCTGGGCTACATGGCGTCCATCAAGCCCGAGTTCGACCGCCGCAACGTGAAGATCGTCGGCCTCTCGGTCGACTCGGTCGACGACAACGCCCGCTGGTCCAAGGACATCGAGGAGACCCAGGGCACCGCGCCCAACTACCCGATCATCAGCGACGGTGACTTCACGGTCGCCAAGCTCTACGACATGCTCCCGGCCGACACGAGCGGCGACGCGGCCGCGCGCACGCCCGCGGACAACCAGACCGTCCGCAACGTGTTCGTCATCGGACCCGACAAGAAGATCAAGCTGATCCTGGTCTATCCGATGAGCACCGGGCGCAACTTCGACGAGGTGCTGCGCGTCGTCGACTCGCTGCAGCTCACCGCCGACCATAAGGTCTCCACGCCCGCCCAGTGGAAGCAGGGCGACAAGGTGATCATCGCCGGGTCGGTCTCCAACGACCAGGCCAAGGAGATCTTCGGCGACTACGAGTCGCCCAAGCCCTACATCCGCATCGTGCCGCAGCCCGAGGAGTCGCGCCGCTGACAGCGGCTCACCTGCCCCCGCCCGGAGCCGGCCACTCCGGGCGGGCCGCAGCGAGGTGCCTACAGCACGGTGCGCACGAGCTGGATCGCCACCACGACGGCCGTAATGCCGGCGGCCAGCGCCACCAGCGCCATCGTCAAGCGCAGCGCGATCTGTCCGGAGCCGGTCATCCCTCGGCCTCATCGAGGATCGTGGCCGTGAACGGCTGTCCGCCCGGCGGCGTCACCTGAAAGCCCAGGCTCCAGTTGCCGACCATGATCAGCGCGGGTGCCGACCGGGTGTAGACGCCGGGTTGGGTCTCGGTGAGCTGGTACTGCTGCTGGGGCATCTGCATCTCCGTGTGATTGAACGTCAAGG
>JBAQGP010000047.1:0-4580 GCA_049287845.1 Solirubrobacteraceae bacterium
ATCGAACCTGATCTGGTGCGCGCGCTTCCAGGCCAGTTCTATGCCGGCGGGCGCGTCCACGATGCCGGTGTCGGCGTGGCCCACGTGCAGCTGCGCTTCACAGACGGCGTGGTGCTCGAAGACGACACCGATCAGGGAATCGTCCTGTTCATCACCGACCAGGAAGTCCGGCTGCCGGCCGATGTCGTCCTGCTCCACCGCGCCGGCGAGCAGGTCGCATCACATCCGTTTCCCCGCGTGTAACCGCCGCCAGCCCTGCCGTTCGCTCGAGGATCGCCGTCGCGCTTGCGCCGCAATCCCGACACCACGGGCACCGCCACCGCCGCGACACTGCAGACCGGGCGCCGGGACGAGCGTCCGCAAGCCAACGTGTACTGCACACTTGTCGTGAGCCGAGATCGCGCCCGGCATGCCGGTGCTTCCCCTCCGGCGACAGCGTTCAGCGCAGCCAGCCAGGGAGATCTCCGAGCTTTGTGGCGCCGGCGCCGGTGATCCGCTCGAGGTCGTCCTCGAGTGTTCGCACGCGGTTGGCGCCGAGTTCGCGTTTCCAATCGTTGCGGAGGTGTTCGAAGATCTCGGCGCTGAAGGACAGCAGTTCCTCGCCGCGAGGACTGCGGCGCAGTGTGAGGGCGCGAGCGTCGGTGGGGTGCGGCTGGCGGATGACGTAGGTGAGGCGTTCGAGGCTGGCGGCTGTCTTGGCCGCTGCCTGCTTGCTGACGCCGAGGCGACGGCCGAGCTCGGAGACGGTTGCTCCGTGGGGACCGATGGCTTGAAGGGCAAAGGCGTGGATTGGACGGGCGTCTGGATGCCCGCGCGCTGCCAGCTGATCGTGAAGGCCGTCGATCAACGTGCGGAAGCCTGCGGCAAGCAGCAGCGGTAGTTCAAATCCGAACCGGTCGGCCGGCATGGCGGTAGATGGTGGCCGATCTGGCCTAAGACGACAACCTGGTGTACGATCTCGACAACTTGGTTGTCTAAATGAAAGGGAGTCATGGCTCTCCTTATCCGCGCCGGCGAACGTCGGCGCTCCGAAACCCCGAACGCGACGATGACGACCTTGGCGTCGCCCACGTTGGGCGCCACGGCCGGCTTGTCGATGTGGCAGGTCGAGATGGCAGCTGGTGCGCAGGGACCTCGGCACGTCTTTGACTCCGAACAGGTCTGGACCGTTCTCGAGGGTCAGCTCGCGGCCGTAGTAACCGGCGAGGAGAGCGAGTTGCGAGCTGGTGACACGGTCGTACTGCCCGCCGACGCGGAGCGGCAACTCTCGGCAACCACCGACGTGCGGGCGCTCGTCTGCGGTCACGGGGATGCAATCGCACGGGTGCCTGGAGAGCACGCGCCGCGCGGAACGCCGCCCTGGATCGCCTAGTCGCTTCGCTGCCGTCGGCCGCACGGAGAGCGGCTCCTCGTCTCACAACCCATCGCTTAGCGGGCGCCGTGTGTGGCGCCGGCGGCGTCTCAGGTACCAACGGTGATTGCGGCGCCGATCTGGCCGTTTGGCGGCGCAGTCGGTGCTGCCGCCGACGAGCTCATGGCCGGATTCAGCTGAAAGCAGGCGTCTCGCGAAGGCGCCACGCAGGTCTCCAGGCTGCTGAGTTTTCGTGGAGGGGCCGCGTCAGCTCACCGCGCCGCACCGGCGATGAGCAGCCAAGCAGGAAGACCATCCGGGGCAAATCTGGCAAAAAGCCGCTCGCGGCTGATCGATTCAATTTTCCAGCCTCCAGCACCCTCGAATGGTTCGCGCAGCTCCCGTTGGCGCACGGGGTGCGGGCCGGTCGGCTCCGTATTGGAGTCAGCGAAGCACAGCAGGTAGAGCCTACCCCCCGGGTTGGTCACCGAACGCAAGCCGGCGACGTAGGTCTGCCGTTCCTCGGCGTCGAGGGCGTGGAATAGCGCGCAGTCAAGGACCGTGTCGAAGCTGTGGCCGAGCTGTCCGAGATCGAGCGCATCTGCGACAGCGAACTCGGCATCAAGACCCTCGGCTGCGGCGTGCTCGCGGGCGATCGACACAGCGGTGGGCGCCACATCAAATCCGAACACGTGACCACCTCGGGCAGCGATGCACAGCGCGTTGTCACCCGTCCCGCATCCCGCGTCGAGTACCGCTCCGACGAAGACCCCAGCACTCGCCAACTGAACCACCGCCGGTTGCGGACCCCCGATGTCCCAAGGCGCTCCGCCTCCATGGTAGGAGGCGTCCCACGGTTGCCCCGCCTCTTGCTCGTGACGCGTCAGCTTGCGTCCGCGAAGTTCTTCGGCGCGAGGGGTCATCCCACGCTTCCTCGGATTGAACAGGTCGGCAAAGTCGACCACAGCTTCGCACGTGCCCGACCGACTCAGCCTCTGTGATCCCGCCGATCTAGCCGGAGTCCTACCGGTCCGGTGGATCCGCGCGAAGAGCCCATCCTTGCGCTGCCCTTCGTCGCCGGAGCAGCACTGACACACGACGACCCTCCCGTGTGCGCACGGGTTGTGGTCGGTCAGGCTCGTCGGCAGCGCTATGCGCTCAAGGATCCGCCTGCAACACTGACCCGATGCGACGCGAAGACGCCGAAGCGCAGAAGGACCGCCTCCAAAGCGACGATCATGACCACACCTACATCGTGCGCGGCCGATCAGACGGCGAATGGGGCGTCGTGCGAATCGATCTGCCCCACCAGACCTCGGATGTGACGGCCGAGTGGGGCAAGCCAACCGCCCCAGCCAACGATCCGCGCCCATCACTGATCCGCCAGATCCCGCCCTACGGGCCGCCCGGCTAAACCCGTCAAGGCTGCCGCTTCGTCGCCCACGCAGCAGTCTCGACGAGACTGCTGCCCCTCGCCCGAAGGCAGCCAATGTGACGAGGCCGGCGTCTCACACGGGATCGACCATCGTACGCGTTCAGCCGGTTACCGAGGCGGCATGTCGCCTGGGCCTAGTTGTCTCACAGGCCAACCCTCACTCAACACTCGGGAGCCGCTCGCCGGGTCCGGTACTGGCGATTTGCAGGGAAACGGGCCGCTGCGCGGAGACACCTGCAATCGGCGTGAGGCGGTATTCGGCGAACCTCGCCTGAACGCTGCTGGTCTCGTTCCGATGCAGCATCAGCGTTGGCGTCGCACGGGAGTTCTGCATTCGCGGCAGGAGCAGCAGCTCGCTGGCGCTTTAGGCGTGAGACGCCTGCTCGTCGACCCACTGGGTGGCGTGAGGGTGTCGACAGGGGGACGCACTGCGTCCCGGGACTCGCAGGAATGTGATCGGTCCGTCCTCCAGCGCGCAGGCGCTTCCGGGGATATCACCGTCCGCGATCCAGCCGCGGCCACTTGACACCCCCTACCTAACCGTTATGCTACATAACCGTTAGCTATGCCCGCGTTCCGTCCCGTCTCTGACCCCAGCCCCGCCCCCGGCACGGCCTATCAGCTCAGGATCGTCCAGGAGGTCCTGCTCGCCCTGCTGGCGTCTGAGCCGGTGCACGCCTACGGGCTGCGCGCGCGGGTCGAGTTCGCTCTCGGCCCGCTGGCCGCCGCCCTCAACGACGGGCACGTCTACGTCACCCTGACCCGGCTCGAGAAGGCCGGACTCGTGGTGTCCGCGCGCGTTGCCCAGGCAGATCGGCCCGACCGCAAGGTGTACGAGCTCACCGCGGCCGGCCGCGAGCGCCTCGAGGCGTGGATGCAGGACACCAGTTGGCCGCGGCCCGCTCCCGCCGAATTTCACCTCAAGCTCGTCGCCGCCGCCGCAGGCGGCCTGGCCGACCCGGTCGGGATTGTCGACCGGCAGCGCAGCGAGCTGCTGCTCGGTCTCGCCGAAGCTCAGCGCGCGGCGCTGGCCCAGCCGCACGGCTCGGTTGCGGCGCTACTGCTGGAAGGCGTCGTGCTCCGGCTGCAGGCGGATCTCCGCTGGCTCGAGGACTGCGCCCAGTTCTGGAATGCCGCGAAGGAGAAAGGAACGTCGTGACCGAACCGCTGCTGACCGCACGTGAGCTGTGCAAGGACCATGGCCAGGGAGCGGCGAAGGTCCGCGCTGTGGATGGCATCGACCTGGAGATCGCCCGCGGCGAGAGCGTCGCGATCGTCGGCCCCAGCGGCTGCGGAAAGTCCAGCCTGTTGTACCTGCTGGGCGGTCTGGAGCGGCCGACGAGCGGCAGCATCCAGCTGGGCGGCCATCAGCTCAACCGGATGTCGGAGGGCGCGCTGGCCCGGCTGCGCCGCACGACGATCGGGTTCGTGTTTCAGGCCTTCGAGCTCGTCGATGAGCTCTCGGCGGCCGAGAACGTCGAGCTGCCCGCGCTGCTGGCCGGCGCCTCGCCTAAGGCCGCGCGGCGGCGGGCTATGGAGCTGCTCGAGCAGGTCGGACTCGAGCAGCGGGCCGGCCACCTGCCGTCCGAACTCTCGGGCGGCCAGCGTCAGCGCGCCGCGGTCGCTCGCGCGGTGGCCAACGAGCCGACGATCGTGCTCGCCGACGAGCCGACGGGCAACCTGGACAGCGCCGCCACCGCGGACGTGCTGCGCCTGTTCGACGAGCTCAAGGGCGGCGATCTCACCCTGGTCACCGTGACCCACGACTCGCGCATCGCAGCGACCGCCAACCGG
>JBAQGP010000048.1:0-1632 GCA_049287845.1 Solirubrobacteraceae bacterium
CCGCTGCCACCGGAGGCGCTCGAGCGCGGCCACAACGGCGTGAACGTGTACGCCGCCGACCGCGCCGGGATCTTCAGCCCGGCGGTCGGGGGTGCCCGGGCGCTCGTCTACGTCCCCAACAGCATGAGCAACACGGTCGACGTGATCAGCCAGCGCACGATGAAGATCGTGGGGCAGTTCCCCACCGGCGAGCTCCCCCAGCACGTCACGCCCTCCTGGGACCTCAAGACGCTGTACGTCGACAACGACCTCGGCAACACCCTCACTCCCATCGACCCCCGTACCGGCCAACCGGGTCGACCGATCCCCGTCGAGGATCCCTACAACCTCTACTTCACGCCCGACGGGCGCTTCGCCATCGTCGTGGCCGAACGCCTGCAGCTGCTCGACTTCCGGCGCCCGGGCTCGATGGCGCTCGTGCTTTCGCTCTCGGTCCCGGTCTGTCGCGGCGTCGATCACATGGACTTCTCGGCGGGCGGGCGCTACGCGTTTGCCAGCTGCGAGTTCGCCGGGCGGATGATCGAGGTGGACCTGCGCACCCAGCGGCTGATGCGCACGCTGGTGCTCCATAATGGCGACGCCAGTCCCCAGGACGTCAAGCTCGCCCCTGATGGGCGGACGCTCTACGTCGCTGACCAGGTCAACGGCGGGGTCTGGGAGATCGACCCGCGCACCTTCCGCGTGCTCGCTTTCCTGCACACGGGCGCAGGCGCCCACGGCCTCTACCCCAGCCGCAACGCCCGCTACATGTATGTCTCCAACCGCCAGGCGGGCTCGATCTCGGTCGTCAGCTTCCGCACCCGGCGGGTGGTGAAGACCTGGCAGCTTCCGCTGCCGGCCAGCCCCGACATGGGCGGGGTGTCGGCCGACGGGAGCACCCTGTGGCTCAGCGGTCGCTACAACGCCGTCGTGTATGCCATCAACACCCGGACCGGGCGTCTGCGGGCGACGATCCCGGTCGGCTCAGGCCCCCACGGCCTGTGCGTGTGGCCCCAGCCCGGGCGCTACTCCCTCGGCCACACGGGAATCATGCGCTGAGCCCCCGGTCAGGTCCGGACGCCAACCACGCGCTCGAGCCCCCGCCAGGCCCGGGCCGTGAGTCCTTCGGCCCGGACCCGTCGGGGGGTCGGCACTTACACCAGGGGACTACCGGGCGGCGGGCGCCTCCGAGGAGCTCTCGGAGCCCTCGATGGCCTCTCCCTCGCCGGCGGATGCGCCACCCACGGCGATCTGCACCTTGCGCGGAGCCTGCTGCGCGGGCTTGGGAACGGTTACCTCCAGCACCCCCTTGTCGAAAGTCGCCTTGACGACTCCGGGGTCCACGCCATCGGGGAGGGTCAGCGAGCGGCGGAAGGAGCCGTAGCTGCGCTCGACACGGTAGTACCCGGTCTTGCGGTCCTCGTGCTCGGACTTGCGCTCACCGGACACGGTGAGGACGTTGTCCTCGACCTCGATGTTGACGTCGGACTCCGACAGCCCCGGCAGGTCGGCGGTGAGGACGAATGCGTCCTCGGTCTCGACGAGATCCATCGCCGGGATCCAGCGGCGGAACGTGGTGCCGTTGCTGGGGGTAGGGGTGTCGAAAAAGGAATTGAACAGCCGGTTCATCTCGTTCTGGATCGTGCCCAGCTC
>JBAQGP010000049.1:0-1966 GCA_049287845.1 Solirubrobacteraceae bacterium
CCTCATGCGCGACCACATCGCCCGTGCCGATCTGCTGGCCGAGCTGGAGCGTGCACTGGCCCGCACCGGCCGTCCCCTCCGTGACGGGATCACGCTCATCGGGCTCGAGCGGCGCCTGCACAGCTCCCCCGAGGCGGAGGCCTACGTTCGCGCGTTGCGGCTGTCGCGTTACGGCGGCGCAGCCGGGGCGCCCAACCCCGCGCAGCGGCGGGCCCTGCGCCGCGAGCTCGGGCGAGGGTTGGGCTTCATCGGGCGCATCCGTGCCCTGTGGGCGTTGCCGCCGCGGCTGTAGGCCCCGACGCCATATGGAGGCGCCGCCGGTCTTAGACTCGTGGGCGTGGAAGACGTCTATGACCTGTACCAACGCGGGACGGCGCTGCTCGAGGCCGGCCACCACCATCAGGCGGCCATCCCGCTGGGGCGGGTGCGCGACCTGGCGCCCGACAAGACCTCCGTGCGCGAGGCGCTGGGTCGCGCGCTGTTCCACATCCAGCGCTACGAGGAGGCAGCCGAGGAGTTCCGCGCCGTCGTCGAACGGGCGCCCACCAACGACTACGCCCAGTTCTGCTTGGGCCGCTGCCTGCAGCTGCTCGGGCGTCACGACGAGGCCCGCAAGCCGCTTGCGCTCGCCGCCTGCCTGCAGCCAGGACGGCGCGACTATCGCGTCTACCGGGATCGCGCGCGGGCCCGTGCCGACGAGCAGTCGGGCGCCTGAAGACCGTCTGTGAGCGTGCACCGCTGCAGCGCCGCGGTGCTAACCTGAGGGCACAGCTTTCCGGCCGGGCGTTCCCGGTGCCGTCTTAGAAAGTGGGCGCTCGCCCGCTTTTTTTATGAGATTTATGGAGGAGACAGTGAGTGCCCTACAGACCGAGATCGAAGCCAGACTTGCCGGCGTCGAGCCTGAGGTCGAGGTGCTGCTGGTGGAGGTCGCAGGCCCAACTCTGCGCCTGTTCATCGACCACCCGGGTGGGGTGAGCCTGGATCTCTGCGAGCGCGTGTCGGGTCATCTGATGGAGTACCGGCAGCGCTACGCGCTGGAGGTCTCCTCGCCCGGTCAGGACCGGCCGCTCACCAAGCCCCAGCACTACACACGTTTCCTCGGCCGCCGGGCTCGCGTGCGGCTGCGTGAGGCCAGCGACGGTCACAATCAACTGACCGGCGAGCTGGTCGGCGCGTCAGATAGCGACGTCACGATCGCCGCCGGCGACGGGATTCTCACGATCCCGTACGAGCAGATCGTCCGCTCCAACCTCGTCCCCGGAGACTGACTCATGTCCAAGGAGATCGTTGAGGCCGTACGGGGCCTCGCAGCGGAAAAGAACATCTCACACGAGAAGCTGATGGAGGCGCTGGAAGACGCGCTCCTGTCGGCCTACAAGAAGACCCCCGGCTCGGCGCCCTACGCCAAGGTGGAGATGGATCGCGACAGCGGCGACTTCATCGTGTGGGAGCTGAAGATCCCGCCGGAGCTCGAGGAGCAGCTGCTCGTCGAGGCCTCCACCGACCAGCAGCCGACGGTCGATCCCGAGACGGGGGAGATGCGCGACGCGCCTGAGCCTGAGATCGACATGGAGAAGCTCAAGGAGTACGAGGACCAGATCGAGATCGAGGACGTCACTCCGCACGACTTCGGCCGCATCGCCGCCCAGACCGCCAAGCAGGTGATCCTCCAGCGGATCCGCGAGGCCGAGCGCGACATGATGTTCGAGGAGTACCGCGATCGCGTCGGCGAGCTGATCACCGGGATCGTCCAGCAGTCCGACTCGCGCTACACGCTCGTGCAGCTGCGCGAGCGTGTCGAGGCGCTGCTGCCCAAGTCCGAGCAGGTCGACGGTGAGCGCTACGACCACTCACAGCGGATCAAGGCCGTCATCAAGGACGTCTCGAACTCCACCAAGGGACCGAGCATCATCGTCTCCCGGCGCGACCCCGAGCTGATCAAGTCGCTGTTCGAGCTCGAGGTGCC
>JBAQGP010000050.1:0-17662 GCA_049287845.1 Solirubrobacteraceae bacterium
GTCCAGCGGCGCCCTCGGGATACAGCCGGCGATCGGAAATGTGCCGGGTGGTGAGCAAGGAGAGGAGACGAACACCCGAGATGAGACCTCTACGGCGCTTTTCATATTCGCGGTCCCATGTGCTGCCGGGACCGGTCGATCTGCCGATCACGAGCTTCGGTCAGCGTGAACGCCGCATCCGAACGCCCGTGTCCCCATCACCTATCGCGACCACGAGGGGGAAGCGATGAGAGCCCAGGTTCATCATGGTCTGGCCGCAGGGGCATGTGTCCTGTCCGCGATCGCGATCGCGGCCTGCGGCGGCACGTCCTCCCACGCAGCACAGTCCAGCGCCCATACGACCGCCGACTCTCAGGCCGCCGATGCACGGACGCAGACGCCGGCGGCGACAAAGTCCGTGTCATCGCTGACGTGGTTCATCAACCCGTATCCGCCGTCTTCGTTCGACCCCGTCAAGTACAACGACTACCCCGAGGACAACATCATCCCCAACATGTGCGAGTCGCTGGTCCGTCAGGTGCCGGGTATGAAGACGGTCCCCTGGCTCGCGCGGTCGTGGTCTCAGCCCAACCCGACGACGCTGGTGTTCAAGCTGCAGAAGGGCGTGCACTTCTGGGACGGGACGCCGATGACCTCAGCCGACGTGGTCTTCAGCCTCAAGCGCAACCTCGAGCCGTCCGCGCAGTCGATCTACGGAACCGTCTTCCAGTACGTGAAGTCGATGACCGCGACTGGCCCCGACACGTTCACGATCAAGTTCAGCAAGCCGGATGTGACCTTCCTGCCGGAGATGGCGACGCTGGCGAGCGCCGTGGTCGAGCCGGCCTACGTGCAGCGCGTCGGCACCAAGTTTGGCACCCCGGCGGGCGGCCTGATGTGCACCGGGCCGTACAAGTTCGCCTCCTGGAACGGGACGTCGAGCGCGGTGATGACCGCAAACCCGAACTACTGGGACAAGGCGGCCGTGCCCAAGGTCAAGACGATCACCTTCCAGTGGCCCACCGACGCCGGCCAGACCGCGAGCGGGTATCAGAGCGGTGCGGCCGCAGGAGGGTTCTTCCTCTCCACTTCGGTCCTGCCGACGCTCAAGAGCAGCAGTGCGGGCAAGCTCTACATCGGACCCGACTCGCAGGCCATGGAGGTGATGGCGCTGATCGTGGTCGGGACCAAGGGCGCGATCGAGAATCCGCTCGTGCGCCGGGCGCTGTACATGTCGATCGACCGCACCGGCCTCATCACCGCGGCGGAGGCGGGCGCGGGGACGCCGGGCTACGCCGACGCGTCGCCTGGTTACTTCAGCTACGCCGCAAGCCAGTACACGGCCGCGTATCAGAGTCTGGCGACGGCCGGCGATGCCCCGGCGCAGGCCAAGAAGCTCGCGGCGCAGGCGGGAGCTGTCGCCAAGCAGCCGATCGTGCTCGCCATCCCGGCCGGCAGCCAGGAGGTCGCCGACGTCGGACAGGTGGTGCAGCAGAGTGCGGACGCCGCTGGGCTGAACGTTCATCTCAAGACCGTTCCGCTGGACCAGTACGGCGCCCTGTTCAGCGATCCCTCGACCCGCAAGGGCGATGATCTGATCTTCACGATCAACTACGACCAGGATCCCGATCCGCTGGCGATCTACGACGACATCGCCCAGCCGGCCGGAATCTCGAACTTCAACCATTACGACAACCCGAACGTGGTGCGGCTACTCGATGAGGCCAGGGGGACGACGGACCTGACCAAGAGAGCGGCGCTCGTGATCCAGGCGCAGCGCCTCGTCATGCAGGATCTGCCGTGGATCCCTCTTGATTTCCGTCCCAACACGGCGTTCGTCAGAAGTGGGATCTGCGGGGTCCCGCTTGACTTCTCGATGATGGCCAGTCCGTGGGCGGCCTCGGTCGGAGGCTGCTGAGCCGACGATGCTCCGCTACCTGACGCGGCAGCTCGCATCGATGCTCGTGCTGCTGCTGCTGAGCAGCGTGGTCATCTACGGGAGCATGTTCCTTGCTCCCGGAAGCGCGGATGCGGTTCTGTTCGGGAACCACACCGTCCTTCCGGCGGTGCGGCAGGCGGTCGACGCCCAGTACCACCTCAACCAGCCGTTCCTAATCCAGTACTGGGACTGGCTGACCGCCGCGCTGCACGGGAACTTTGGGCTGTCGCTGGCGCTGCGAACGCCGGTTTCGCAGCGCCTGGGGGCAGCAGCGCCAACGACGATCTTCCTCGTGGTCTACGCCTCCATTCTGATCACGGTCGCCGGAGTCGGGCTTGGGATCCTCTCGGCACTCGGGGGCCGCAAGCTCGACAGCGCGATCATGGCCATCACCAACGTCGGCACCAGCATTCCCACATTTGTGGCCTCGATCGTGCTGCTCGAGGTGTTTGCGCTCGATCTCCACTGGTTTCCCGTGCTCGGGGCGGGCTCGGGCTTCTTCGGCCGACTCGAGCACCTCACGTTGCCGGCCGTGGCGCTTGCCCTCTGGGCGGTCGCCTATCTCACGCGGGTTACCCGCACGAGCATGCGCGACGAGCTTCGCGGCGAGCACGTCGCCACCGCCCGGGCGCGCGGGCTGAGCGAGGTTGTCGTGATCCGCCGCCACGTGTTGCGCAACGCCATGCTGCCGATCGTGACCGTCACGGGCCTTCAGGTGGCGGGACTGATCGCCGGCACGATCATCGTTGAGCAGGCCTTCGGCCTCAACGGACTTGGCCAACTGCTGCTGGCCGCCGTAGAGCAGAAAGACTTTTCGACCGTGCAGGCCGTGTCTTTGATCCTGGTGGGCGCCTTCGTAATCGTCAACTCCGTGGTGGACATCACCTATACGCTGCTGGACCCCCGCATCCGCCTGGGCGGGCGCGGGGCATGACCGCCATCGCGACCGCCCGTGGCCTGCCGCTCCGCGGTCGGTTCGCGCGCTTCCACGATCGGGTGGGGACCGGTGGTCTGGTGGCGGCAGCGGTGCTGGTCGTTCTGGTGGTGGTGGCGATCCTGGCGCCCATCGTCGCGCCGTCTCAACCCAACGCCGAGGATCTCCTCAATCTCTACTCAGGTCCGTCACCAGCGCACCTGCTGGGCACCGACGAGCTCGGGCGCGATTTGCTCTCGCGGCTGATCTGGGGGGCGCGCACGAGCCTCCTGGGCCCGGCGATCGTGATCGGTGCCGCCACGGCCGTGGCCGTCCCGGTCGCTGCCGTGGCGGCGTGGCGGGGCGGCATCGTCGATGTCGTCATCAGCCGGGTGCTCGATCTGCTGTTCGCGTTCCCGGGGCTGCTGCTTGCGATCTTGGTGGTGGCGCTCTACGGCCCTGGCCTGGTGCCGTGCGCGATCGCGCTGGCGATCTCCTACATGCCGTGGATCGCGCGGGTCGCTCGGTCCGGGATCGTGCGGGAGCGCACCAAGCCCTACATCGCGGCGCTCGAGGTGCAAGGTGTCTCGGGATTTGCGATCTGCGTCCGGCATCTGATCCCGAACATCTCGTCGATCATCTGGTCACAGGTCACGATCTCGTTCGGCTACGCGCTGATCGACCTGACGGCGTTGTCCTTCCTGGGGCTGAACATCCAGCCGCCAACCTCGGACTGGGGCGTGATGGTCAACAACGAGAACGCGCTGCTGAACGGGCACCCTTTCGAGGTTCTGTATCCGTGCATGTTGATCGTCGTGTGCGTGACGGCGATCACCTACCTCGGCAACCGTCTGGCGGCCGAAGAGGAGCGGCAAGCCCGGTGAGCGCGCTGCTCGAGGTCGACCACCTCGCCGTACAGCTGCCGATCGACGGGATCCAGCAGCCCGTGCTGCACGACGTCTCGTTCAGCCTGAAACGAGGCGAGGTCCTCGCGGTCGTAGGCGAGAGCGGGTCCGGCAAGTCGATGACGGCTCGGGCCATCGTCGGTCTGCTCCCTCCCGGCGCGACGACCTCGGGTCGCATCCTGTTCGAGGGCACCGACATGGGGCGCGCCACCCGCAGGCAGCGCCGCGACATCCGCGCGCGCCGGATCGGGATGATCTTTCAGGACCCACGGGCAGCGATCAATCCAATTCACCGGATCGGGGACTTCCTGACCGAGGCGCTGGTGCGAGAGCACGGTGTCGGCGAGCGACAGGCCCGCACGCGGGCAGCGTCCGTGCTGGACGAGGTCGGCATCGACGAGCCGCACCGGCGCCTGCGCCAGTATCCCCACGAGCTCTCAGGCGGCATGCTGCAGCGCGTGATGATCGCCTCGGTGCTCCTCGCCGAGCCTGACCTGATCCTCGCCGACGAGCCGACGACCGCGCTCGACGTGACAACACAGGCCGAGGTGATCGCCCTGCTCGACGGTCTGCGCTCGGTGCGGGAGCTCGCGATGTTGTTCATCACCCACGACCTCGAGCTGGCAGCCACGATCAGCGATCGCATCGCGGTTATGTACGCGGGTTACCTCGTCGAGACGCTCCCGTCGGCGCAGGCCCTGGAGCGGCCCGTCCATCCCTACACCGAGGCTCTGCTGCGGTCGCGGCCGCTCCTGCGCGAGCGGATGCCCGAGATCCCCCAGATCCCGGGTCGCCCGCTGGCCGCCTACGAGGCCCCGTCCGGGTGTCCGTTTCATCCCCGGTGCAGCTATGCGCAGGAGCGGTGCAAGGCGGAGCTGCCGCCACCCGTCAGCGCGAGCTCCGAGCAGGTCATGTGCCTGCGAGCGGACGAACGTCGCGCCCAGTTGGGCCGTGCAACGCTCATCGCTGAGGGACCCGGATCGTGACGGGCGCGATACCCCGTGACGCACCGCAGCCGGCGATCGGGGCCGATTCCGACGCGGTCATTGCTCAGTCGTTGTTCAAGACCTTCCGGATCCGCGGCGCCCGCGGTCGCGGCCATCACCAGTTCACCGCCGTCGACGACGTCAGCTTCTCTGTGGGTCGTGGGCAGTCGCTGGGCATCGTGGGCGAATCGGGATCTGGCAAGACGACGGTCGCCCGGATGCTCAGCGGCCTGGAGCGAGCGACCGGCGGAACGATCGTGGTCGCCGGCCGCGACCGCTCCGTCCCGGTTCGCAACGCGCGGGAGCGCAGACGACGCGGCCGCGAGCTGCAGATCGTCTTCCAGGACCCCTACACCTCGCTTGACCCCCGCCAGCGGATCGGACACTGCCTCGACGAGGTGCTCCGCCTACACACTGCGCTGAACGACGAGCAGCGGCGAGCCCGGGTCGGTGAACTGCTCGACCACGTCGGACTGGACGAGCGGCACGCGCGCTCGCGACCGCGCGAGCTGTCTGGCGGCCAGCGCCAGCGTGCCGCGATCGCCCGCGCCCTTGCCGCCGAACCGATCGCGATCGTGCTCGATGAGGCCGTTTCCGCGCTCGACGTTTCGATCCAGGCGCAGGTACTGAACCTGCTCAACCGCCTTCGCACCGACACCGGTGTCGCCTACATCTTCATCAGCCACAACCTTGCCGTCGTGCGCCAGGTCACCGACGAGGCGCTCGTGCTGCAGCGGGGACGGGTCGTCGAGCGGGGGCCGACAGAGAAGGTGCTCGACCGGCCACAGCACGAGTACACGCGACGCCTGCTGGCGTCGATCCCTGAGCCGGGATGGGATCCCCACCGGCTCTCGGCGAAGGACCACCGGCACGCCGCTCCAACGGCGGAGCACGGCGGCGATCCTGCGGCGCTGGAGCTTGGCGCCGAATCGATCTCCGCGACCGAGATTGTCTCCGATACAGAAAGCGAGTCTCGATGAGCGTTCCTGAACTCGTGCTGACCGGCGCGCGCATACGAACGTTGGACCAGACGCGCCCGGCCGCCTCGGCGGTGGCGATCGCCGACGGCGCGATTGCAGCCCTGGGCACCGACGCCGAGATGCTCGCCCTCGCCGGCGCTCATACTGAGCGTGTCGACCTTGGCGGCGCGGCTGTCGTCCCCGGCCTGACCGACAGCCACACCCACGCGCTCCCGAACTCCAACAGCGCCCGCGGCATTGACCTGCTGGACGCGCGAACGCTCGAGGAGATCCGAGGAGCGGTGGCGGCCGAGCGCGCCCGCTGCGAGCCGGGGGCGTGGATTTTTGGGTGGGGGCTCGACTACAACGCGTTCGCGCGCACCGGGATCGACGGCACGCTGATCGAAGAGGCGGCCGCCGGCGCGCCCGCGCTGCTGCGGTTCATGGACTTCCACACGGCTCTTGCCACCCCGCGCGCGCTCGAGCTCGCGGGCGTCGAGGGACCCCGGCAGTTTGAGTCAAACGCGGAGATCGTCTGCATCGACGGCCGCCCTACCGGGGAACTACGAGAGTCGGCGGCGATCCGCCTCGTCCAGGCGGCCGCCCCCGAGCTGACCCCGAAGCAGCTCTATGCCCTGACGGTCGACAACCTCCGGCGGATGGCGGCCGCCGGGCTCACCGCCACGCACCTGATGGACGGCACCCTGGCCACCCATCAGACACTGGGGGAACTGGAGGCCAACCGGGATCTGGTGCTGCGGTTCGTCGCGCCGTTCTGGATCCACCCGGATACCCCGCGGGAACTGTGGGACGAGTATCTGCTGCATCGCGACGCGCGCGGACGGCGCTGGCGGCCCGGCGTCGCAAAGTTCTTCATCGACGGCGTGATCGACTCGGGCACGGGCTGGCTCTACGAGCCCGACACCGAGGGCGACGGCAACCTCCCCTTCTGGCCTGACCCGGCCCGCTACCGCGAGGCGGTGACGCTGTTCTCCCGGCACGGCTTCCAGTGCGTCACCCACGCCTGCGGGGATCGCGCCGTGCGCGAGGCGCTCGACGCCTACCGCGATGCGCCCGCGGCCGAGGGCGTGCACCATCGGATCGAGCACATCGAGACCCTCCAACCTCACGATCTGCCCCGCTTCGCCGCCCAGGGCGTCGTCGCATCGATGCAGGCCCAGCACATGATGTGGCTGGCGCCCGACCGCAGCGACAACTGGTCACGCCGGCTCGGGCCCGAGCGCTGCAGCCGCGCGTTTCCGATTCGCTCGCTGCTCGAATCCGGCGCGATGCTCACGCTCGGCTCCGACTGGCCGGTCGCACGCTTCGACCCACGCGAGGGGATGGCCGCCGCGCGGCTGCGCCGGCCGCCCCACATGCGCAACCGCGCCGCCTACGACGATCAGGCCATTGAGGCCCAGGCGGCACTCGAGGGCTACACCACCTGGCCGGCACGCGCTGTCGGCCACGCACACTGCCAGGGACGCATCAAACCCGGCTTCTGGGGTGACCTCACGGTATTCGCCGAGGATCCCGTCGACTGCCCGGCCGACGACCTGCCCGAGAACCCCGTCCTGATGACGATCGTCGACGGCGAGATCGTGCACCGGACCCCCACTCTCTGAGTGCTGCCCATGAGCGAGATCCCAGTTGGCTCGGGCACGGGTCCGGGACAGCCGCCCTCGCCACACGTGCCGAGCGGGCCGCTCGACGATCACCAGTACGTCATGACGTTCGCCGCTATTCGCGCGATTGCCCACCGCCTCGCCTCAGGAGGGTTTGCATGAGCTCCCGCACCGCCGCCGATCTGGCGATCATGTCCACCTCGGTCCGCACCCTGGATCCCAATCGTCCCCAGGCGAGCGCTGTCGCGTTCCGGGATGGCACCATCGTCGCGGTCGGGTCCGACGACGAGGTGCGGGAGGCCTGCGACGGGGCCACCGAGCTCATCGACGGGAGCGGGATGTCAGTCATTCCCGGCATCGTCGATGGCCACATCCACCCGTTCTGGCCCGAGATGGTGGTCGGCGCCGATCTCACCCGGTGCGCCACCCTCGCCGAGCTGCACCGGGAGCTGGCCGCCGAGCGCGAACGCGTGGGCGAGGACGGGTGGGTGCGCGGCTGGGGGATCGACTACGGCATCTTCCATGAGACCGGCATCGACGCAAAGCTGCTCGAACCCGCCGTTGGAGGCGCCCCGGCGCTCGTCAAGTTCATGGATGGGCACACCGGGCTGGCGAGCCCTCGGGCGCTGGAGCTCGCCGGTGTCACCGGCGCGGTCACATTCGCCGAGGGCGCCGAGGTCGTCGTTCGCGACGATCGGCCGACCGGCGAGCTGCGCGAGGGCGCCGCGATCGAGCTCGTGGGTGGGGTCATCCCGGCCCTGACCGACGCCGAGCTGCGCGCGATCGTCTTGCGCACCCAAGCCGGGCTCAATTCGCTGGGCGTCACCGGGGTGCACACGATGAACGGCGGGCCCGAGACGTTCGACATGCTGCGCGAGCTGGAGGCCTCGGGCAATCTGAAGCTCCGCGCGATCATCCCGTTCTGGCAGCGCCCAGAGACGACGTTCGAGGAGATGCAGGAGCAGCTGTCGCTGCGCGACCAGCGGGGACGGTTGTGGCGCGGCGGCGTGGCCAAGTTCTTCATCGACGGGGTGATCGACACCGGGACCGGCTGGCTCTACGAGCCCGACACCCTGGGCGGAGGGACCGAGCCGTTCTGGCCCGACCCCGATCGTTACGCCCGCGCCGTGGCGATGTTCGCCGGAGCCGGCTTTCAGTGCGCCACCCACGCGACCGGCGACCGCGGCGTACGGGCTGCTCTGGACGCCTACAAGGCCGCCGGTGCCGCCCCCGGGGTGCGCCACCGGATCGAGCACATCGAGACCCTCCAGGACCACGACCTACCGCGTTTCCACGCCGAGGGCGTGGCCGCGTCGATGCAGCCCCTGCATATGCAGTGGCGCCGCGGCGACCATGATGACTCCTGGGCCAAGCGTCTCGGGCCTGAGCGGGCCGCCCGCGCCTGGCGGACGCGCGACCTGCTCGACAGCGGTGCCCTCCTGCCACTCGGCTCAGACTGGGCGGTGGCTTCGTACGACCCGCGCATCGGGATGGCCTGGGCCCGGCTGCGTCGCGCGCCGGGCCGCCCCGACGCACCAGTGTTCGAAGCCGACCAGAGGCTGACCGGCCTCGAAACGCTCCACGGGTATACCGTCGCCAACGCCGCCGTGGTCGGGGAGCAGAAGGTCGGCGGCCGGATCAAGCCGGGATTCCGGGCCGACGTGAGCGCATTTGCCGCCGATCCGGTCACCTGCGATGCCGACGAGCTGATCGACCTGCCGATCCGCCTCACCGTCGTCGACGGAAGGGTCGTCTACCGCGGCGAGAGCTGACCGCTCGCCCTCATTGCCAACCGCGAACAGCATCTCGCGACCGGCTCGGCCCACCGCCGAGTCGACCAGGCGACGCGGGGCATGGTGGAAGGGGCGGATCTGGCCGCGATGAAGCCAGACGCGCTCTTGGTGCACGCCAGCGAGTGGGCGCTCCAGCTCCGAGATCTTTGACCAGATCACCGCTTTGAGGCCGCGGTTGGCCGGCGAGTTCACCGTGGGCCGCAACGCGCAGGCGGCGCTGGGCATCCCCTGGGATGACCAGAGCGGCACGGGTATAGTCGGCCGTCATGCGCGCACGCACCGCCAACATCCGCCGTCTTGTCGTCACCGTGCTGATCCTCACCCCGATCCTGGCGCTGACTGTCACCGCCTCGGGGGGAGCCTTCACCACCCAGTACTGCGCCCAGGTGCCGATCGTAGGAGGGATCCCACCGTGGGGCTTTCACACCGGCCAGCCGATCACCGGTGCGACGGGGAGTTATGCGCGCGGCCACGGCGACATCAACCTCGGCGCCAACACCGTCTCCGGCGTCCTCTGTCAGGTCGATCGTGCGCGCAACCAGCCTGACCGCTTGATCATCATGACCGTCGAGCACCACCTGGTCTACCACTCACACTACGCCAGCATGTGGGGTGTCCCCGGCAACATCATGAAGATCGTCGTCCGCGTGACGAGCAGCACCGACTCGCGCTGCGCGGACGGCACGCTCGGTCGGGCGACGCTGTTCGCCAGCTACAACAACGTGCGCAGCGACAGTGTCCAGTTCTTCTTCCCGCGCACGTCGTGCTCTGACCATGACCACCTGTACCACGGGCCCCAGGTGAACAACCAGGTTCCGCCGCTCTAGCCGGGATCAGTGCGTCAGGGCACTAGGGACCGCGCCTGGACTGAGGGGGAGGTCCTCGGTGTGGCGCGCGCGGTGCGCGGTGGTGACGGAGATACCGCATGGTGAGCACCAGCCCCGTGCCGAAGACGGCGATACGCACTGCGGTCGAATCCGCGACGAATCGCCCGGTCGGGACGACCAGGGCGAGCGCGATCTGGGTGGCGCCGTCGACGGTGAACGTGGTTCCGATGATCGCCGTCAGGATGGTTAGGACCCGCCGCCGTTGTGGATCTGACAGCTTCGCCTCGATCTCGGGCTGACGTTCCGGGTTGATCTTGGCGACGTGTTGTGCGACCGCGATCAGGAGGGGCCGGCCGATGGCGATGGAGGCCAGCGCCGCGATCCCGATGGTGCCGGTGACGGCACCCCGCCGCAGCTTGAGCGCGAGCGGGTCGCCGCCCGTCAGGGCGTAGACGGCGAGCGCGATCGCGACCGTGACCGTGGACAGAGCGGCCACCGGATCGACCCGGCGCCGGGCGACCGCGACGATGAGCAGCCATGCCGCAGCGACCCCTTCGGTGATCGCCAGCGCCCCCGTCGCCGAGCCGATCGCGGCACGGATGAGCGTGTACGCCACCAGCGGCAGGAGCAGCCCGAGCAGGAGCCGGCGAGGGGAGAGCTGCGGCGGCCGAGGATTCACGGCATGTCCTGGGTGCGCCGCACGAAGAACCCCGCGACTTGCAGGTCCGCGTCGAGCACGACCCGGCCGGCCCCATCCGCCGTCTCGAGCGCGACCGGGATGTCGACGATGGTGTAACTGTCGCGCACCGACACGGCCGGGGTGCCAATCGCCTGCACCTCGCCGCCTGCCGCGCGCACCTTCTCGCGCACATCCGTCAACAGCTCAACCGAGCATGCCGTGCGCATCCGCTTGTCAAACGTCGACCGTGCGTCGTCGAAACGACCGTCCAGGAAGGCCTCGAGCACGGGGACGGCGCGTTCGACCGCCCCATCCACGGGGGTCGCCATCATCCCGTCCTCGGGGCTGGGGTCGTGGCCGGCGCCGAACCGCTGAAACGCGGCCTGGCGGCTGACGCGAAGCACCCCGCCGATCTCCGCCCAGGTGTGACCGCCGGCGCGCGCCTGGTCGACCAGGGCGTGCAGCGTGTCCTCGACGATCATGGCCAGGCTCCGCGTTGCCGCGATCGCTCGCATCACCTGGCCGCTGGCGTCCTCATCCGCGTGCAGCACCTGGGCGACGAGCTGCACGTTGGTGGTGAGCATCATCGCCATCACTTCGCGATCAACGTGGATCGGCGATCCGGCCTCAGACATGGCTGTCAAGATAGCCTTTACATTCTCCGCTGTCAAGGCTACGTTTACAACCGGGCGGTGGGGCTATCTCCCGGTCAGGCGGCTGCGGCGTCCGAGGCCGCGGCCTGCGCTCCTGGGATGAGCTGGCTGATCCATTCGCCGGCGATCTGCCGGGTGGCCGCGTTGATGCGGTTCCAGGCGTTGATCGAGGCGATCGCGAGCACCAGCGCGGCGAGCTGCGCGTCGTCGTAGTGCCGGGCCGCCTGCTCCCACACCTCGTCCGAGACGGGGTCTGAGCGATCCGCCAGGCGCGTGGCGGCCTCGGTCAGCGCCAGCGCGGCGCGCTCGGCGTCGCTGAAGTAGGAGGCCTCTCGCCACGCCGCCAGCGTGAAGATGCGCTCGTCGGGCTCACCTGCAGCCTTCAGCTCGCGCGAGTGCATGTCGCAGCACACGCTGCATCCGTTGATCTGGCTGGCGCGCAGCGCGACGAAGAGCAGCGTCGTCTCGGGCACGCCGCCGTGGTGCTTCGTGGCGGCGGCGAGCTTCTGGAGTCCGGCCATCGCGCCGGGGACGGTCACTGCCGGGTTATCGATACGCGGGTGCATGTCCACCTCGATGGGGTCGTTGGGTGCCTGACCGACTCGAAAATCGGGTCCATGAGTGATGACCCGATGCGGCCCCGAAATGTGACAACGAGACGGCCGGCGCGCCGGTGGCAGGGGCGGCCGCGCGCGGAGGTGCGACGTCGACAGCCTGCGAGAGAGTCCACGCTCGTTAGCACATATGCTAAATTGCTAACCGTCATGTCGATCGCCCGCGCCTATCGAGCCCTGGGGGACCCCACTCGCCGCGAGATCCTGCGTCTCCTGCGGGATGGTGAGCTGGCCGCCGGCACGCTCGCCGGCCACTTCGAGATCTCATGGCCCTCGGTCTCGCGCCACCTCAAGGTGCTCGAGGGGGCAGACCTGGTCAGTTCGGTGCGGCGCGGCGGGAACATCGTGTACTCGCTGCAGACCACGGTGCTCGAGGACATCGCCACCGAGGTCGCCGACATGGCACGGATCGGCCGGTCCACCCGTGCTGCCCTTCCCCACAGCCGGGCGCGAGAACGGCGCAACCCCCAACAGGTCTGAGAGGGCGTGATGCCACACCGAATCGAGCAGTCGATCCGCGAGCTGGTCACGCAGTACCACCGCCTCTCGCCCATGGCGCGCCGCGCCGTGTGCACGGCGCTCGCCCTCGAAGTGGTGCTCATCGGCGTCGCCGAGCGCGACATCCAGCGCCGCCCGGCCGAGCGCATCCGGGGCCCCAAGCTCCTGTGGCGTGCGGTGGCGACCCAGAACGTGGTCGGGCCGGCCGCCTACTACGGCTTCGGCCGGCGGCGCGAGCGATGAGCAGCTCTGCCGTTGGCGACCTGATCGTGCTCGTCCTTGTCGCTGCGGCGGCGTTCTCCACCGGCTGGGTGCTGCGCGACGCCCACGCGCGGGGCCTGCCGAGACGCAAGGCGCTCACCTGGGCCGCCCTGCAGTGGATCGAGTTTCCGCTGTTCCTGTGGCTGTACCGCCGTATCCGCCCGCAGACGCGGCGCAACCCGTCATAGGCGCCGCTCCCGGGGCGACCGAGAGCGCGCGCGGGCTTGACCCAGAGCGCACGAATTCGTCCAGAGACGCGGTGCGGTGGGAACCACGCGATCTCGCCGCAATAGGGTGTAGGAGATGTCGCTCGCCGATCTTCTGGCCTCGGAGACATTCGTCGTCACGGCCGAACTCGGCCCTCCCGCGGAGCCCAATGCCGACGTCGTCCGGCGGGCCGCGTCGGCGCTCGCGCCCGTGGTCCACGCGGCCAATGTGACCGACAACCAGGCGGCCAGCGTGAAGATGTCGCCGTTGGCCGCGGCGGTCATCATGCTGGAGTGCGGGCTCGAGCCGATCATGCAGATGACCGGCCGCGACCGCAACGTGCTGGCGCTCCAGGCCGACCTGTTGGGCGCGTGGGCTCTCGGTGTGCGCACCGTGTTGGCCCTCGGCGGTGATCCGCTGGCCGTCGGCCCCTACGATGGGCGCGCCACGCGCGTTGGGGACGTCGACTCCGTCGGGCTGGCGCACATGATCGCGTCCCTGAACGCGGGCGAGCTGCTGGCCGGCGAGCGGCTGGCCAGCCCCACGGGCTTCCTGGTGGCCGGCGCGGCCAACCCGCTGGTGGACTCGGTGGAGCGCCTGGAGGCCAAGGCCGATGCCGGCGTCGGCCTGCTGCAGACCAATATCGTCTACGACGTCGAGCGCTTCGCCGAGTGGTTTGCGCCGATCGTCCACGCCGGATTGGCCCGGCGTGCCCCTGTTCTGGTGGGCGTGACGCCGCCACGCAGCATGAGGATGCTCGAGTACCTGCACGAGCGGATCCCGGGCGTGGAGGTCGATGACGCGACCTTCGCGCGCATGCGCGGGCTCGAGGGCGAGGCGGCCAAGGATGAGGGGGTCCGCATCGCCGCAGATGTCATCGCACGCCTACGTGAGATCGACGGGATCGCGGGGGTGCACCTCATGGCGCCGGGGTGGGAGGTCGAGGCCGTCCCGCGGGTGACCGAAGCCGCCGGGCTTGCCGCACGTTCCGCGGCAAGCTAGGGCGGCCTCGCGTAGCCTCTGCCCCGTGCTGATCGACGGCAAGTCCTACGCGCAGGAGCTGAGCGCGACCCTGCGCGAGGAGCTCTCGCGCCTGCCGTCCACCCCCGGCATCGGCACGCTGCTGGTGGGCGACGACCTGGCGGCGCAGGTATACCAGCGGCGCATCGATCGCCACGCGCGCGACGCCGGCATCGTGTCCCGGCCGGAGCGGCTGCCCGCCGATGCCACCTTGGGCCAGGTCATCGGCAAGATCGCTGAGATCGACGCCGATCCGGAGGTCAGCGGCATCCTCGTGCTGCGCCCGTTGCCCTCACACCTGCCCGAGTCGCGCGTGTTCGCTGCGCTGCCGCCGCTCAAGGACGTGGAGGCCCTGCATCCGCTCAACGCCGGGCTGCTCTCGCTGGGCACGCCGCGGTTCGTGCCCTCGACGCCCGCCGCCGCCTTCCACATGCTCGATCGGTACACCGCATCGGCCGGGCGCGACCCGCGCACCGCCTATGACGGGCTCAACCTGGTGCTGGTCGGGCGCTCGAACAACGTCGGCAAGCCCGCGGCCATCCTCGGCCTGCAGCGCAACGCCACCGTCATCTCCGCGCATCGGCACACGTTCGACGCCGGCCGGCTGGCCGAGCACACGTTGGCGGCCGACATCCTCATCGTCGCCGTCGGCGTGCCCGGGCTGATCGGCGCCGACCTGGTCCGCGAGGGCGCGATCGTGATCGACATCGGCATCAACGCGGTCGAGGAGCCGGATGGTTCGGTGCGCCTCGTCGGTGACGTCGACACCGCGGCGGTGGAGCCCATCGCCGAGGCGGTCTCGCCGGTGCCGGGCGGCGTCGGACCGATCACTGACATCTGGGTCCTGCGCAACACCGTGGCGGCGGCCTGGCTGCAGACCCAGCCCGTACTCAGTCAGGCGCCTGGCGCCTGAGGGCCTCGGCCACGCTGGAAAGGTGCGTGCGCATCGCCGCCTCGGCGCGCTCGCCGTCGCGAGTGGCGAGGGCAGCGATGATCTCGGCGTGCTCGGCGAATGATCGTTCGCTGCGTCCCGGGAGGAGGATCGTGCGGTACTGGAAGCGCACCATCTGCGAGTTCAGCGTCCCGATGAGGCGTGCCGCTGTGCGGTGACCGCTGATCTCGAGCAGCCGGCGGTGCAACTGGGCGTTGAGATCTGAGACGCCGAGGAGGTCGTCGGCCTCCCGGAGACTATGCATGTCGGCGAGGATCCCCTTGAGGTCCTCCACGTCCTCGGCGGTGGCCCGCTGCGCCGCCAAGCGTGCCGCCAGCCCCTCGAGGACGGTCCTCGTCTCCAGGATCTCGACCGCCTCGCTCTCTGACACCAGCCGGACCCGGGCGCCGCGGTGGCGTTCGTGCTCCACCAATCCCTCGTGCTCGAGCCGGACCAGCGCGGCGCGGACGAGGGTGCGGCTCACGCCCAGTGATCGGGCCAGGTCGCTCTCGATGAGCCGCTCGTTGGGCTGGAGGCGACCGGTCACGATGGCCTCGCGCAGGCGGTCCTCGGCGCGGAGTGGAACGACCCCCAGGTTGTCGACCATCCCGTTCACAGGGGCCGCAACCTACCACGGGGCCTGGGGCGCGCACAGGCGTGCGACCTACGAACGATCGCCTTTGGGCGCTCCTCGTCAACTCACCTCCACGCTCCGATACAGGCGCGTCGATCCCGATTGCGTTCTACAACGTACGCAAAATTGCATACAATCTCAGCAACAATTACCATCGGGGCCTGACTCAGCGAACAGCTTGTCGAAATCGAGGAGGAGATATGAGTCGCGGTGATGTGGAGCCGCGGCGCCGGTGGAGGCTCGCGCCGATACTGGTGGCCGCTCTGGTGGCACTTGCAGGATGCGGAAGCAACAGCTCGAGTAGCAGCAGCGGAGGTGCGGGTGCCACCAGCGCTGCCAGCAGCGGCGCCGGCGCGACGACCTCAGCCGCCGGTGGCGGCGGAACGAGCACGAGCGGCGGCTCGGGCGGCGTCGACATCTCGTCGTGCGGTCCCAAGCCCGGTGTGAAGGCGACGGGCTCGCCGATCAACCTCGGCACGATCAACACCAAACAGCCGGGGACCGACTTCACCGATCAGGCGTCGATGGCCCAGGCGTACTTCACCTGCGTCAACAACAACGGTGGTGTCAACGGGCACCCGGTCAAGCTGTTCGTCGAGACCGATCAGACCAATCCGGCCCAGATCGCCGCGGCTGCCAACAAACTGATTCAGTCAGACCACGTCCTCGGCATCGTCGCCACATCGGACATCATCGAGTGCTCCGTGGATCACGCCCAGTGGGCTAAGACGGGGATCTTCGAACTGGGGGCGGGAATCGCTCCGGAATGCTGGTCGACGCCCAACAGCGCCTCGGTCAACATGGGCCCGCGCTACAGCTCGGACGGCGCCACGCAGTATGTGCTGAGCCTGCACCCCAACAAGATCGCCTTCGATCAGTCCAATGTGCCGGGCACCGGCTACATCGCCGCCGGCCCGGCCGCGATCGCCGGCGCCGCCCACGTGCCGATCAAGACCGAGACCGACAACGTCCCGATCAACGATGCCAGTACGGTCGCGCTGCGCTTGGTCAACGACGCCGGTCCGGGCGGTGCGGTCGTGCTCAACTTCACGCCGCCCGAGGCGCTGGTGATCCTCCAAGCCGCCCAGAAGCTGGGTCTGGAGAACCGCGTCAAGGCCTGGGCCTGCTCGACCCCGTGCAACACGGACTTCCTGGCCAAGGCGCTGGGGCCCAAGTGGCACAACAAGCTGTTCATCAACGCCGAGCTGACCCCGACCGACGTCTACCACGGCCCTGAGATGAAGCTGTACGAGGCGATCCTCAGCAAGTACGGCGCGTCCAGCGTCACCGGCGGCGTGGGCAGCTTCAGTCAGATGGGCTTCCTCGACGCCGAGCTGGCAGTCAGCGCGCTCGAGAAGGTCAAGGGCGCCTACACGCTGCCGAGTGTCAACGCGGCACTGAAGGGCATCACCGGCTACAAGACGGAGATGCTCTGCAAGCCGTTCACCTACGGCAACTACGCCGAGCACATCCCCAATAACACCGACTACACCGTGACGCCCAGCGCGAGCGGCGGCACGATGGTCGTCGCCCAGGGATGCACGGCGATCTCGTCGGCTGACCCGCAGATCGCGGCCTACCACAAGATCGCCGGATCGTAGGAGACGCCCTCCTCACGGACGCATGAGCCGTGGTGGTCGCACTCTCGGTGCGGCCGCCACGGCCGGGCGTCGGTGAGGTCCGCGACGTGCGGACCGCCCGGGCCCGTTGCGCTTTCGACGGAATCGGGTAGATCATCGACATGCTCCTTGAACTCGTACATGCCAAGCCCAGCTGGAGCGACGCTCTGGCCACCGCCCTCATCCTGCCGCCGGGCATGACCGAGCGCCGTCAGGGCCACGACCCGTGGTCGCCGTCCACCGACCGGCCGCGGCGGATCTCCGACGATCTCGCCTGGCTGCGCAACGCCGTCGACGAACCCGAGATGTACGGGCTGCGGATGCTCGAGGGCACCGCAGCGGCCGGCGCCTGGGAGGTCACCGACGGTCAGCGGGTCGGCGATCACCTGGGCCGCCTCGAGGAACGGGGCGTGCTCGAGGCCGCGGGCTTCCTCGTCCACGACGACGAGCCCGTGTAGCTCCTCGTCCCGCCTCTGGATCCGGCCGCGCGGCCCCGTATCGTGGGGGTCGTGGTGGACTGGGATGCAGGGTGCTACGAGCGGACGGCGGCCGAGCTCGAGCCCGTGGCGCGGGCCGTGGTGGAGGCGGCGCGGCCGCAGTCGGACGAGCGGGTGCTGGAC
>JBAQGP010000051.1:0-2509 GCA_049287845.1 Solirubrobacteraceae bacterium
GGCTTGGAGCCGGCGGCCTTCGCGCGGGGTGCCCGCCGGGTGCCGCCTCCGGCATTCTCCAGCCGCTCGAGCGTGGCCTCGATCCGGGTCAGGCGGTCCTCCAGCGCCCGGCTTCCGTCGGCACGGCCGACGCGCTCGTCGAGGCGGTCCAGGGCATCCTCGATGCCCTCCAGGCGCTGAGACACGCTGCGGACCCGCCGGGTGAGCCGCTCGAGGTCACTGGCCGAGGGGAGGTTCAGCGCGCCCATCGCGACCTCCTGCGCGCGCATGGCGCGCTCCCGCGTCTCAAACGCCCGTGATAGAGCCCCGGCGACCATCGGATTCTCCAGGAGCTCCTGGGCGAATCGGCCGATGGCCTCCTCGCCCTGCCGGGTGACCCGCCCCTTGAGGCTGTTCTCATCGCTCATGGGCTTGGACTGTAGCTTGCTGGGGTAGACCCGGACCATGGAGCGCAGGGCTCAAGGGTAGTCTCAAGGTGAGGTAGAGGTTGAATTTCCGATCGGCGGTCTCGGTCGCGCGCGGGAAGAAGGGCACGCGCCGATCGTCTTCGCAAGTTCTTCACCTTCCGCGTGGCCAAAAAGCTAGATTGCGGCGGGGCCCGGTTCGCGATTGCATTGCTCCGGACCAGTCAGTAGCGTCCACGGCAGTCGACGTACGTTTTCGCCGTTATCTCATTGGAGTGCGCACAACGTGATGGTCGGAGAGGCGCGGCCGTGATCGGTCGCCGGAAGCTGTTCGCCGTGCTCGCCATGGCCGGGGCGATCTTCATCGCCATGGCCCTGGCTGCCATACCGACCGCATCCGCCGATGCGTGCACGGTCACGGTGACCCTCGTCGATGGCCAGACCCTGGTCTTCAACGTCAACGTACCGCCGGGAACGCCCATCTCGGCGATGGGGCTACCGATCACCGGCCCGGTCCAATCCGAGAGCAAGCAGTGCGCGCCGTCGAGCGCCCCGACGCCCGCCGTCTCGGTGTCCACCAGCAGCACCACGACCACGACCACGACGTCCTCACCGACCAGCTCGACCACCGCCACGCCCTCGTCGACATCGTCGAGCTCGAGCTCGAGCTCGGCCTCGAGTTCAACCTCGACCTCGACCTCAACCTCAACCTCAGCTCCACCCGCGCACAAGGGCAAGGGCAAGGGCTCCAGCACCACCTCGAGCACCTCGAGCACCACCCCCGTGCCGACCGGCTCCAGCCGGGGCGAGCAGCCGTCCTCGCGCGGCGGCCAGAAGAAGGCCAACAAGAAGAAGGCCAACAAGAAGAAGAAGAAGAAGCCGGGCGCGAAACCGGCCACCCCGAAGAACCAGCTGCCCAGCGGCAAGGGCGTGCCCTCGGCCACGAACCCCACCTACTCGCTCTCCCTGCCCGGGCCGGCGCCTATCGGCGTCCCCAACTTCTTCATCGACTCGTTCCGGATCCCGCCGTTCCTGATCCCGATCTATCAGGCCGCGGGCATCGAGTATCAGGTGCCATGGCAGGTGCTGGCCGGGATCAACGAGATCGAGACCGACTACGGCCGCAATCTGTCGGTGTCCTCCGCCGGCGCCGTCGGCTGGATGCAGTTCCTCCCCTCCACCTGGAAGGAATGGGCCGTCGACGCCAACGGCGACGGTGTGGCCGACCCGTATAACCCGGTGGACGCCATCTTCACCGCGGCTCGCTACCTGCACGCCGCCGGCGCCTCGACCAACGTGGGCCAGGCGATCTTCGCCTACAACCATGCCTCTTGGTACGTGCAATCCGTGCTCCTGCGCGCGCAGCTCATCGGCGGGATCCCGTCGGAGCTCGTCGGCGCGCTGACCGGCCTGGTCCAGGGCCACTTCCCGGTCGCCGCGCCCGCCAAGTACGCCGATGCATCGGTCGTCAAGCTCGCCAGGAAGAAGGTCAAGACCTCCAACGCCGCGATCGCGATCGACTCCAACCCGAACTCCAAGGGGACGTCGATCTTCGCCAAGAAGGGGTCGCCGGTCATCGCCGTCAACGACGGCAAGATCGTCAAGGTCGGGACCTCGCCGCAGCTGGGCCGCTACGTCGAACTCCAGGACGCGACCGGGAACATCTACACCTACGCGCATCTGGGCAGCGTCTCGCAGCGCTACCCGGTGCCCAAGCCGGTGAAGATGTCGGCCAAGCAGGTCCTCAAGGAATTCTCCGTCCCCGCCTCCAAGGCGCCCACGTCCGCGGCCTCGGCCGGAACACAGGTCCTGCCCAAGGCGGCCTCGGCCGGCTCGCCGGCTCTGCCCCAGACGGCGACGACCGCGAGCAAGGCCGCCGTCAAGCCGTCGACCGGGCAGCCGAGCATCACCGGCCCGGCCTCGGCCGGCACACAGACCACGGGCAAGGTGGTGAAGTCCCGCATCGGGGCATCCGCCGCCGGGACCGCCGGGTCCTCGGCGAACAGCGCGGCCTCTCAGGCCCAGGGCGACCCGGCGGCCACGGTCAGCTCGCCGATGGTCAAGGAGCGTCTGTTCGCCAACCCCAACCGCCCCGCGTCCTACGC